>DATENQ010000540.1:0-7227 GCA_035275005.1 Pyrinomonadaceae bacterium
ATCGAGATCGAACCGCGTTACACGTGGGCGCAAATCGCATTGGCTCGTGCTTTCCTCGGTTTGCAGCGCCCGCTCGACGCAGAACGCGCGCTGCGTTTCGCGCGCCAGTATGGAAAGTTTCCGACGCTGAGTTACGAGCTCGCAAATGTTTTGTCGTCGATGGGACTCTACGACGAAGCAGTCGAAGTTCTGCGTGATTCGTTTACGATGAAAGACGGTCAGATTCAGGCTTACCTGGCCGGACATGTGCCCGCAACCGAATCGGGTTTTCTCGAACTGCTTGCGCCCGAACGACGAGCCGGCATCTATCAACCAACCTCGGCAGACCACGCTGCAAACGCAAAAACGATGAAGGCGCTGCTGGCGCTCAATACCGCCATCACTCCCGCCGACGGCGAGAAGATCAACGAGTCGGCCGCAGTCGCGGCTGCGAAGGAATTTGCAGCGGGCTCCGACAGCATGCACGCGTTTCGGAAGGTCTATGCCGCCAGTCGCCTGGTTCGCAACGGCATCGGCAATGAAACAGCGATGCAACTGGTAGCGGCGGCGAGAAAAGCGACAGACGAAGCGTTGAAGCTTCCGGCCGCGACGATGGCGGTGCAAGCTGATGAGTTTCGCGATCTGCGCGCTCGCGCGATTTCAGCGGGCAACGTGCCTGATGTCGCGACTGCTCCCGCTGAAGCGCTGGCGAGGATTTACAAAGGCCGGCTGGCGGATATTGAAGGATGGGCGCTGTTCAACCAGGAGAAAAACTCCGAAGCTATTACGCACCTCAAACAGGCGGCTGAACTCGCGCCTCCGGAAACGCCGGTCTGGCGGACGGCGCTTTGGCATTTGGGCGTGGCTCTCGAGCAGTCGGGACAGAAACAGCAGGCACTCGATGCATTCATCAAGAGCTATCGCGGTGGGCCGGCCGAGTCTGTTCGTCGCTCGATGATCGAACAACTTTATCGAAGTATCAATGGTTCGCTCGACGGGCTCGCAGAACGCCTGGGAGAAACTGCGACAGCAAGCAACAGCAGTCCAACGCCGGCGCCTACACCTGAGCCCTCCGCGACACCTACGCCACAAGAGACTACTACGGCGGCTCCGCCGGTTGTCACCTCTGAGCCTCCGCCGGCGGAAAATCCGAAGTCAGATCCGACTCCTTCTCCTGGTCCTCCGCAATCACCGCCTCAGGAAATGTCTGACGACGCGCTGAGGGCAGCCGCATCGCGCTTGCGCTCCAACATCATAATCAGGGGACGTGTTGTCGATTCGAGTCAGGTTGGACTGGCGAATGCCACAGTAGTGCTGATTAGTCCTACAGGAACGGTGCTGGCGGCTACTACAGATAACAAAGGCAACTACTCATTCAAGGTGGCGCCGTCTCAGAAAACTTACAGACTCATACCATCGATGGAAGGCTACACCTTCACTCCAATCGATCGCACACTGAATGGCTTGCTTGAGGATTTTAAAGAGATCGACTTCGTGGGGTCCAAACCTTAGCCACAGATTTACACACAAAAACACGGATCAGAAAATGATTTCTGATCCGTGTTTTCCGTGTGTATCCGTGGCTTATTTGTTGTTGATATCGGAACCCGTCACCGGTTTTCCTTCAGCGTCGTACAGTTCAACTTTCCCGTACTTCGCCAGTATCTCGCGCGCCTTTGCGGCATCGCCTACGGCCACGACTTGCAAGTGGCCCAGGTCGATGTACTTTTGCGCTGCTCTTTGCACATCCTCCGCAGTGATGGCCGAAACCTTCTGCGGATAGGTATCCCAATAATCCGCGGGCAGATTGTACAGCTTCTGCGTGATGATGTTTTGCAGCAGGCTCGCCGGCTGCTCGAGCGAAAGAGCGAAGCTGCCGATGATCGCTCGTTTCGCGTTGTCGAGCTCTTCAGCAGGAACTACATCCGTACGCATGCGATTGAGCTCATACATAAACTCTTTCATCGCGCCTTCAGTGACGTCAGTCCTGACTTCCGAACTCGAGATCCACGTGCCTTTGAACTTCGAGCCGCCGAAGGAGCTGTACGCACCGTAGGTGTAACCCTTGTCCTCGCGCAGGTTCATGAACAACCTTCCGGATGGACCACCACCGAGAACGCGATCAGCCAGCAACACCGCAAAGTAGTCGGGGCTGGTGCGCTCGATGCCGAGCATGCCGAGTTGCAAAACAGTCTGCACTGAGCCTGGTCGATCGATCAGGTAAATGCGCGATTCTGCCTGGGCCGGCGCCGGTGGAATCGTATACGCGGGGACATCCGCTTTCTGCCAGTCGCCAAAAAATTTCTCGAGCTTCGGCAGGAGCTCTTTCATCGTTACGTCGCCAACGACCGCGAGAATCGCGTTGTTGGGGCGGTAGTAAGTCGAATGAAAGGCAGCCAGGTCTTTAGACGTAAGCTTCTTGAGTGATTCCGCGGGCGGCGCAATCAACGAGGCTGGATGGCTCGTCCCGTAGATTGCCTTTTGAAACTGTTCCGCCGCCAGAAACTGCGGAATCGATCGTTGAAACTGAAGCTGGGCCAACGTGCGAGTTTTGTACTTGTTGACTTCAGCTTCCGGGAACGTTGGATTGCGGATGACATCTGCAAACAACTCCAGCGTCTGGTCAATATTCTCGACCAGGCCGCCGGTGCTGACCGTGCTGGTCATCGACGAGAATCCCGAGTTTGCGGTCAGGCTTGCGCCCAACGCATCGACCTGCTCGGCAATATCTTTGCTCGAGCGCTTGGCGGTGCCTTCACGCAACAAGGTAGCGGTAAAGCTTGCAAGACCACGATAGTCGGGCTTGTCGGCAAGACCGCCGCTCAATACCACCATCTGCATGTTGAAGGTGGGGACTTTGTGGGCCGGGAGCAGCACCACGCGAAGTCCATTTTTCAGTGTCGCCTCTTCTGCGCGCGGGAGTTTAACTTTCAGGACTTCTTTGTTAACGGGCACTTTGCCTTTGACGACTGCACCCTTCATGGTTTGCGGTTGCTGAGGCGTCTGGCCCAAAGCCAAAGACGACGCCAGCACGATCAGCATGAGTGCGAGGATAGCGTTGTTTCTGATGTTTATGATTCTCATTCGTATTACTCCTTTACTGTCCCGTCGAGCCGGTCGCGGGCTTGCCTTTCGCCTGCGGCATGGTGATTACAACGGTGCGATTGGTATCGAGCAGATACTTGTTCGCTACACGCTGCACGTCTTCTTTAGTGACCGCGGCGACTTTGTCGAGGCGCGTATTAATCAGGCTCGGGTCGTTGTAGTAAACAGCATACTGCCCGATAGTGATCGCTCGAATGAGTGAGCTCTGCAGTCCGCTGATCAGGCTTCGTCGCGTGGAGTTCTTTGCTTTTTGCAGTTCCCAATCGGCGATTGGTTCTTTCTTCAGACGATCGATCTCAGCGTAGATAGCTGCTTCGACGTCTTCGGTCTTCACGCCCGGTCTGAGAGTGGCGTTGCTGTAGAAAGCGCCAACGCCGCGCTTCTCATCCATGCGACCGCCAACATTGGTGACCATCTCTTTTTCTTTTACGAGCTTCTGATAGAGACGCGAGCTCTGGCCGGTTTGCAGTACTGCGTCAAGCACTTGCAGCGCGTAGAAGTCATTCGTGTTACCCGGAACTGCTTTGTACGCGAGATCGACTCGGGGCGCGCGCGCGAGCATATCGCTGAGCGTGTCTCGTCGTTCTTCTTTCTGCTGCGGCTCAGCCATGTCGACCGCCGGTGGATCGGGCTGGCGTGGAATGCTCTCGAAGCTGCTGCGAATCTTCGCGAGCGCTTCCGCGGGTTTGAAATCACCGACCAGAACGAGCGTCGCGTTGTTGGGCGCGTAATACATCTTGAAGAATGCGGCCACGTCCTCGACAGTCGCAGCGTTCAGGTCTTCCATCGAACCGATCACTGAATGCTTGTAAGCGAAATTGTCGTAGATCAGTTCCTGCTGGCGCTCTTCGCTCTTGCCGTACGCCTCGTTATCGACGCCGAGCCGGCGTTCTTCCTGGACGGCGTTGCGTTGGTTGTCGAGATTTTCCTTGGTGATGGCCAAACTCTTCATGCGATCGGATTCGAGGAAGAGCGCCATGTCGAGTTGGTTCGCGGGCAGCACTTCGAAGTAGTTGGTGCGATCTTCGTTGGTGGTGCCGTTCATGTTGCCGCCGTTGTTGAAGACGAGCATGAAATGTTCACCGGAGCCAACATTCTCGGAGCCCTTGAACATCATGTGTTCGAAGAGATGCGCAAACCCGGTGCGACCCTGGCGTTCGTTGCGCGAACCGACGTTATAGGTGATCGAAAGTGCGATTACGGGCGCTGAGTGATCTTCAACGGTGATCACGCGCAGACCGTTCTTTAAAGTGGTCTCCTTGAAATCGACTCGCACGTTGCGAGGTGCCTGTGCCTGGGCGGAGAGCACTGCGAGAGCGCAGACAACGAGTGGGAAAAAAAGCTTAGAGACGCGTCTCATTACTCAACTCCTTAGATGTGGATGATGTCTCGGTCGAAGGCTTTTGGGACTACTACCGTGTATTTCGGACTGTATGCGCTGGAGAGCGTAGTGTCAAGTCGAGGGAGCCGCGGATTTGCGCGAATTGACGCAGATTTGCGACGATCCGCTTAAATCTGCGGCTCTAACTCAGCCAACCGCCCCTGACTTCTTACCATCCAAACCCCTCGACTGTATAATTGTCGCAAAGCCATGAAAAGAATGAAGCCTATCTTCCTCAGCGTTATGAGTGTTTTGGCCGTGTTGGCGCTGGCCCTCTCTGTACAAGCTCAGCAGCCCGCGCCTCAACAAGCCGCCAGTCGCTTTGACGTGACGAACTACCGCATCGAAGCCCAAATCATCCCCGATCAGCACATGCTGCGCGCCGGCGCGGACGTGACGTTTGTGCCGCTGGATGCTACGCGTTCGGTCGTTTTTGAGCTCAATGGCTCGCTAAAAGTTGAGAGCATCGAGAAGGACGGCAAGGCCCTGACTGGATACGTTCAGGATGCCGTCGGCGTCGGTTCCCTGGGACCGAGCGTTCGCGTCGATCTGGGCCAGGTGGTTCCCGCAAACCAGCCGGTGACGTTGCGTATTCGCTGGAGCGGCGCACTCGTCTCTCCGGAAGGCGGGCCACTGGCAACCCGAAGATTGGCTTACGTGGGCAACGAAGGTTCTTACCTGATGTATGCCTCGCGCTGGTTTCCTTTTCATGATTACGCCGCTGACAGGGCGACCTCCGACATCACGTTTATCGTGCCCTCGGGATTGCAGGTTGCCGGTACCAGCGACGACGCAATCGTGGCTCAAGCGTCCCCGAAAGAGGGCGCTGTTCGTTATCGATTTGTGCATCGCCAGCCAGTGCTGATCGGAAACTTTGCGGCAGGCCAGTACATCAACAAGAACCTGCGTTACAGCAACTACGACCTTCAGCTTTACGCGATGCCGGGCAGTGAAAAACGGCTCGAAACTTTTGCTGAACTGACGGGCCGCGTGCTCGAGTTCTACACCAAGCAGTACGGCAAACCGCTCTTCGGCAACCGCCTCGTCGTAGTCCAGATCGATGACGAGAGTTTAGACACTTACTCCGGCCCGGGAATCATCTTCCTGTCGAGCAAGATGTTTGACACGACGCGTCCCGTGCCGGAAGAGAAGATTGAGCGAGAGATTGCTTACCAGTGGTGGGGCCAGACTGTCGGTCTCAAATCGTTTGACGATGCGTGGCTATCGCAGGGTCTCGCCGAGTGGAGTGCGTTTGCGTATCGCGAGACGACCTTGAGTGCGGGCGGTCTCGACGCCGCTCAACGCGAGCAACAGGAACGCGCGCTGACCTTCGAACAAACTGCATCGATTGCGCGCGCACCGAGTGCTCTCGACGATCAATCCGCGGCGTACCAATCGATCGTCTTTTACAAAGGTTCGATGGTCTTTCGCATGCTGCGCGAGACGCTGGGCCGTGAAAACTTCGATCAGCTGCTCCGCACTTTCCTGGATACCTATCGAGGCAAGAATGCGTCGATCGACGACTTCGAAAAACTGGCGGCGAAAGTCTCGCAGGAAAATCTGCGTTACTTCTTCGCACAGTGGGTTGAAGGAACGGGTGTTCCGGAGTTTACCGTCGACTATCAAATCATTCGCACGCGCTCCGGCAAGTTCCGCACGCGTGGCACTGTCAAACAAAACCTCGAAGCACTGCACATGCCCGTTGAGCTGTTGTTACGTGCCGAGGGTGACAACCAGCAGAAGATCATTCGAATTGAAACACGCAGCGAGGATTTTGATTTCGAGTCGAACGGACAACCGCTCGAGGTGGTGGTCGACCCGAATAACAAGATTCTGCGCATGTCGGAAGACCTGCGTGTTTCGATCATCGCGCGACGCGGAATCGAGCAGATGAAGGAAGGCATCTACGCCGAGGCGCAGCAGCAGTTTGAGGCCGCGCTGAAGCTCGATCGTTCCAATTCGTGGGTTTACTACAATCTCGGTTTGCTGTTTCTCGAACAGCGCAACTGGCAGCAGGCGCTCGACAACCTGGAGGCTTCGTTGATCGGGAATTTGAAGCCCTCGTGGATCGAAGTGTGGGCGCACATCAAACGTGGGAATGCGTACGATGCGAAGGGCGAGCGTAATCGCGCAGTCGCGGAGTATAACAAGGCAGTGCAGTCGGGGATTGATTACGACAATGCGCAGGCCGTAGCGAAGAAATATCTCGCGACTCCCTACGATCCGAAAGCCGGCCAAACCGCGGAAGCAACAACACCAGCAAATTAGCCAGAATTATTTAGCCGCCGATGAACGCGGATAAAGCAGATCAGATCGGCGTTTTTCTGCGTCCATCTGCGGCGACAATTGAGATCTTGTGCTTCTCAGCAGTGGCGATCATCTCGTCGCGATCGAACATGAGCGTCTTACCGGCGGTGATGCTGAGACAGGTTGCGCCGGCTTCCAACATCGCTTCAATCGTCGGCACGCCAACCACCGGTACATCGAAACGCATATCCTGATCGGGTTTTGCCACTTTCACAACTGTCAGCCGTCCATTTACCAATCGCCCCGCGCGTCTGATCGCCTCATCAGTCCCTTCCATCGCTTCAATCGCCACGCACGCCTTGCCGCGCACGACGATCGTTTGACCCAGATCGAGACGCGCGATTTCGCGAGCGATCTCCAGGCCGTACTCGATATCTTCTCGTTCCTGTTTCGACGGTTCGCGACGCGTGAGCGTGCCGCTCTGCGGTAACGAGTCCTGCAGGAAGCATGTCGAA
>DATENQ010000541.1:0-3322 GCA_035275005.1 Pyrinomonadaceae bacterium
TGAGCAGGCCGTTTTTACTAACGGCCGCTTCGGTTTTGATGTGCGTCCGAGCGCCGTGATCCTCATCCTGATCGCGCTCCTCGCCGGAGTCTTCATTTATTTCATTTATCTACGACCACGCGTACGTTTATCAAAAGGCACAACTGCCGCGCTGGTCGCATTGCGCGCAGCAATTCTCGTGCTCATGGTCGTGTTGTTGTTGCGGCCGGTCGTCGTGGTGTCGTCGGTGATTCCGCGCAGCAGCTACGTCGCGATGGTGATTGACGACTCAGTCAGTATGAAACTGCACGACGGTACCGGCGGCGCCACTCGCCTCGACAGCATCAAGCAAGCACTGCTGAACAACAATTCCGGACAAGATTCGTTTCTCAACCAACTCGAGAAAAAATTCAAAACCAATCTTTACGGATTTTCGGGATCACTCGCGCGGCTGAAAGACAGCAACGATCTCTATGGTGAAGGACGTACCAGCGACCTCACAGGCGCATTAGACGAGACGATCAAACGTTCTTCTGGTATGCCGCTTTCCGCTGTCGTGCTTGCCACCGATGGCGCGTCAAACGTGCCTCGCGATCTCGCCGCCGTTTTAAGAGAACTGCGCGCTCGCGATATTCCCGTGTTCACAGTCGGCGTGGGCAACACTGCGCGACCGATGGACGCCGAGCTCACGCGTGTAAACATGCCGCGCCGGGTTCTGGTCGGTTCGCGATTGAACATCGAGACGATTGTCGGTCTCAGCGGTTACGGCGCGACGAAAGTGTTGCTGGGTGTTCGTGAAGATGGCCGCGCCGTGAAAACAGAAGAATTCAACCTGCGCGGCAACGACACGCAGGCTATCAACCTCGAGATCACGCCCACTACTCCGGGCGTTCATCGTTACACCGTTGAAGTCACTCCACTCGACGGCGAGTTGACGGTCGAAAACAACAAGCAAGACTCGCTCGTGGAAGTGATTGAAGGACCGCTGCGCATTCTGCACGTCGAAGGCGAGCCGCGCTGGGAGCTTGGCAAGATTCGCGAATCGATCCAGCCCAACGAAAAGAACGTCACTCTCGTTTCACTTCAACGCACGGGAGAGAACAAGTTTTACCGCCAGGGTGTCGGCGCCCAGACGGAGCTCGCGACCGGTTTTCCAAAAACCGAGGAAGAGCTTTTCTCGTATGACGGATTGATCCTCGGCAGCGTTGAGGCGGGTTTCTTTACTGCCGACGAGCTGCGCAGCATCGAAGCTTTCGTCGCACGTCGCGGCGGTGGCTTGCTCGCCATCGGCGGCCGCCTGGCTTTTGACGGCGGCAAGTACAAGGGCACAACAATCGAAGAGCTGTTGCCGGTTTCGCTTACCGGCAGTGCGGTGGACGATGCAAACTCGTTCGCGCCGGTCTACAAAGCAATTCTCACGGGCGCGGGTCAGGCGCACCCCATCACGCGACTAAATGAAGATCGCGGCGCGAACCAAAAAGCATGGAACGAATTGCCGCCGATTTCCGTGTCAGAAGTGCTGACGAATGTTAAGCCCGGTGCTTCGGTGTTGCTCGAAGCGCGACGTGTTGAAGGCTCGGGCCAGGTCGCACCACTGCTGGTCCAACAACGCTACGGTCGCGGACAAACGCTGGCGCTGACTGCGGCGGACACGTGGCGCTGGCGCATGAGAATGGATTCGAAAAATAACGCGCACGAAACGTTCTGGCGCCAAATGCTGCGTTACCTTGTCAGCAGTACTCCGAAGCAGGTTGAGATCGGTACTGAAAAGGAAGTTTACGCACTCGACGACAACGTCAACATCGTCGCCGACATTCGTGACAAGCGCTTCAATCCGGTCGCGGACGCGCACGCGACAGCGCGAGTGACAAAGCCATCGGGGCTGGTAGTTGATGTGCCTTTGAAGTTTACGACGCTTAATTCCGTCAATACGTACGCCGGGGAATTCAAGGCTGATGAACTGGGTCAACACCGGATCGAGTTGATTGGAAACAGCGGGAGTCTCGGGCAGTTGAGCGCGCAGTCAAATATGTTGGTGAGCGATCTGAATCGCGAGTACTACAGTGCCGCGCAGAATAGCGATCTGTTGAAGCGGATTTCGGCTGAGACTGGCGGGAAGTATTACACGCCTTCGGAATCGCAAGCGTTGCTGGACGATCTGATTTACCGGCAAACGCCGTATTCCGAGCGTGTCACCAAGGATCTTTGGGACATGCCGGTGAATTTTTTGCTGATCATTGGGTTGTTGAGTGCGGAGTGGTTTCTCAGGAAGCGTGAAGGGTTAGCCTGAGTTTAGCCGCGGATTTACGCGGATTCTTGATCATGATGACGCGGTGTGCATTGGTATTCGTTCTGGTGTTGTTGGCGGCGACGGTCGTGTGTGCGCAGAAGGTCGATCCGAATAAGTTTGCGCTGATTATAAATGGGCCGGGTGGAGAGGCGGTTTACGCGAAGCAGTTTGACGAATGGACGAAGCAATTGAGCGGCGTGCTCGCGGAACGGTTTGGGTTCGATAGTAAGAACGTCAGCGTGTTGTCGGATAAGACTGCCACGGCTGAGGAAGTTAAAAAGACGTTCGCGACGCTCAAGTCTCAGCTCGATGCAAACAATGTACTGTTCCTGTTTCTGATCGGTCATGGATCGTTCGATGGAAAGGAGTCGAAGTTTAATCTTGTCGGTCCGGATCTCTCCGCGTCGGAATACAACGTACTACTCTCGTCGCTGCCGACGCGTCGTGTGGTTGTCTTCAATATGTCGAGCGCAAGTGGCGAGTTCATCAAGAGCCTCGCAGCGAAAGGAAGAATTACGATTACTGCCACGCGCAATGGACAGGAGACGAACGCTACGCGCTTCGCCGGATTTTTTATCTCGGCGCTCAGTGCGGCTGATGCCGACACAGATCAGGATGGACACGTTTCCGTGCTCGAAGCTTTTGTTTATGCCAGCCGTCTAACTGGTGATTTCTACAAGCAAGCGGGCAGGCTCGCGACTGAGCACGCGTTGCTCGACGATAACGGCGACGGCGTGGGCCACGAGAAAGCGGAAGCGGGCGAAGGACTACTCGCGCGCGCGACTTATCTCGATTCACTCAGCGTCGATGAGGCCGCAGCAAGCGCTGCGACTGTGAAACTGATCAAAGAGCGCACGCGTTTAGAAGGCGAGATCGAGCAACTCATCGCTCGCAAGGCAAACATGCCCGAAGCCGAATATGAAGCGTCTCTCGAACGATTGTTTATCGAACTGGCAAAACTGAATCGGTCTATCAAGCAAGCGGGCACCTAAAAATGGGAATTATTTCTCGCGCAAAAGCGCAAAGGCGCAAAGAAAGACGCAAAGAATACGT
>DATENQ010000542.1:0-3647 GCA_035275005.1 Pyrinomonadaceae bacterium
TATTGAGACCAAGCGATCTCAGGAACGGCATCGCGTTCAATTGATTCTGCGGGATCCACGAGATCAAAGCAGGCACGCCCCAGTAAGCAATCAACAAGCCCGCCGTACCGCCGAGCAGCGAAAGCAGTAGCGACTCGGTCATCAGTTGCCTGATCACGCGCCAGCGACTGGCGCCGAGCGCCGAGCGGATCGCGACTTCTTTCTGACGTGCAAGCGCGCGCGTCAATAACAGGCTGGCGACGTTTGCACAGGCGATCAACAGTACAAATCCCACCGCCGCAAGCAGCACCAACAAGATCGGCCTGACTGTACCGACGATCTCTTCCTGTAGCGGAACGACGTAAGCGGTTGTCCCTGCGTGCGAACTGTTAAATTCCTGCTCGATCCGGCTGGCGATTACGGTCAGGTCTGACTGCGCGTCGGTTGGACCAAGACCGGGCTTTAGTCGACCGATGAGATTTGTGCCGTGCATGTAGCGGCGCGTCAGTTGGTTTTGAGTCGGCTGGTACGGCAGCCAGAGGTCGTTGTTGCGGAGTGCAAACTGAAAGCTCGCCGGCAGCACTCCGATCACGGTGTAGCTTTCACCGTTGATCGTCAGCGCCTTACCAAGGATTCCCGGATCGCCGCCGAACCTGCGCTGCCAGAAAGGGTAGGTGAGGACCGTTACTTTGTTTCCGCCCGGCTGATCTTCTCCGGCCTGAAATGTTCGGCCGAGAACCGGCTCGACGCCGAGTACTGAGAAGAAGTTTGCGCTGACTCGAGGCGCGCCGACTGTTTCCGATTCACCGGAGCCGCTGAGAAGCGCGCCGCCGCCGGTGTAAGCAGCGAGACCGCCTTCGAAGACGTTGTTCTTCTCGTAGTCCTGGTAATCAGGATAGGAGAACTCGCGTTTTGAAAACTTGTCCTGCGGAGTTCGCTCCCAAAGGTGATAAAGCCGATCGGATGACTTGTACGGCAGTCCGCGAATCAACGCCGCATCAACGACGGTGAAAATCGATGTGCTGCCACCAATCCCCAGCGCCAGCGTAACCACCGCGATCGCGGTAAACATGCGGTGCTTCAAAAGCCCTCGCAGCGCGAAACGTAAGTCTTTGATTATTGAATTCATTTGACAAATCCATCCACAGATTTCACAGATTATTTTCTGCGTAATCTGTGGATTGCCTTTCATTCATATCGGAGCGCCTCTAGTGGATCGACGCGCGTCGCCCGCAATGCTGGAATCAGCGACGCGATCATTGCGATGACGAAGAAGATGATCGCGACGACAATGAACGTCATGCTGTCAGTCGGCGTCACACCAAAGAGCAACGTAGTCAGAAATCGAGTAAGGGCGAGCGCGCCCGCGATGCCGATCGCGATTCCGGTCAGCACCAGCGTCAGCCCGTTCTTCATGATCAAACTCAGCACATTGCCGGTTCGCGCGCCGAGCGCCATGCGAATTCCGATCTCGTGCGTGCGTTGTGTTACGGAGTAGGAGACGATGCCGTAAATACCGACCGCGCCAAGCACCACGGCCAGCAACGCAAACGATCCCAACAGCACCATCAACGAACGCGAAACAGCAGCCACTTCATTGACGCGCTGCGCAAGTGTTTTGACTTCGTAGATCGGTTGGTTGTTGTCAATCGCCAACACTTCATTGCGCACGGCGCCTACGATGGCGAGTGGATCCGACGTGGTGCGAACCATCACCGTCGTGCCATTCATTGGCATTTGCGAGAACGGGATATAGAGCTCAGGTATCGCTTCGTCCGTGATGCTTTCCTGTCGAACGTTTCCGACCACTCCGACGATCGTCCGGCAGAAACGTTCAGGCTCTTCACAACCGAAACCGACTCGCTTTCCGAGGGCATCACCATTGAGGAAGTATTTGGCAAAGGCCTCGTTGACGATGGCCACCTTTTGACCGTCAACTCGATCGCGCGCGTCATATTGGCGACCGCTGAGCAGCGGTATCTTCAGGGTCTTGAAATACTCGCCGTCGACCACGCCGATTCCGACCGCCGGATCTTTCTTTCGATCGAGCGGCCGGTATCCTTCAATGCCGATGAAGGCGATCAGCGCATGACCCTGGAGCGGCGTATGATTGATCGTTCCGGCAGATTGCACTCCCGGCAATGCGTTCAGGCGCTGCAACAAGTCTTTATAGAAAGCGTCCGTTTGTACGGGCTTGGGATATTTTGAGCGTGGCAGGCCGACTCGAAACGTCAACACATTTTCACGATCAAAGCCGAGATCGACGGCCATCAGTTTGTTGAAGCTTCGCACCAGCAAGCCGGCGCTGAGCAACAGCACCACTGCGAGCGCGAGCTCAACGACGACGAGCCAGCCGCGGAAACTGCGCAAGCCAAAACTCATCAGACCAAACGACCGGCTGCTCCGTAGTGCGTTAATCAGATCAGGCTTCGAAGCCATCAGTGCGGGCGCCAGGCCAAACACGATGCCAGTGAGCACCGATAGCGATAAGGTGAAGGCAAACACGCGCCAGTCGAGTGGGATGTTATTGAGATCGTAAACGGAGGTGGTGAAACCCTCCGGGACCAGACTCGCGATCGCACGTGTGCCCCACACTGCGATCAGCAAGCCCAACACGCCACCGACCAGTCCAACGATGACACTTTCGGTGAGCAGTTGCCGGATTAATTGCCAGCGTCGCGCGCCGACTGCCGCGCGCACCGCCATCTCACGCTGCCGCGCGAGCGTCCGCGAAATCATCAGGCTCGCGACGTTGACACAAGCAATCAACATCACTAGTCCGACGGCGCCCCACAAGATCAACACCGTCAGCCGAACGCCGGAAACGAGCTGCTGGTGCAGCTGCACAACTTCAACCCGTACCGGCGGCGCTGGTTCATTGACATGCGCTGACGCTTGTCGCGCGATCGAGCTCAATTCTGTTTGAGCGGCGACGTGATTTGCGGCAGGTTTGAGACGGCCGGCGACTTCGACTATAGAAAAGAAGTCGCCTTTAGTTTCTTTGACCGGATCGAGAGCTAGCGGAAGCCAAACGTCAAACTCACCAGGAAAACGAAAACTGGCCGGCATCACGCCGACGATCGAATAGAGATTATTATCGAGTGTGAGAGTGTTGTTCAGAATCGCTTCGTCGCGTCCGAAGCGGCGTTGCCAGAATCGTTCGCTGACGATCGCGACCTGGTTCGTACCGGGTTTGTCCTCTTCAGGCGTGAAGAAGCGACCGCGCAGAGGTTGCACTTTGAGCGTTGTGAAGAAACTAGCGGTAACTTGCGCGCACGAGATGCGCTCAGGTTCACCAATACCCGTGAGGTTGAAGTTGTTTTCGCCGAAGGCAGCGACGTCTTCGAAGCTCGAGTTCTTTTCTTTCCAGGCTAAATACTGATAAGCAGCGATGCCCGGGAACCCACCCGGCTCAGCGACTTTCTGCACGGATACGAGTTGCTGCGGATCTTGAAACGGCAACGCTTTCAAGAGCACGGCGTTAACAACGCTGAAGATCGTGGTATTCACACCGATCGCAAGCATCAGCGTGATCACCGCCACCACCGTAAAGCTCGGATGCCGCAGCAGACTGCGAACACTCTGTCGCAACTCTTTAGCTAAGTTTTCCATAAGCTTTTCTGGTGCAACTGTAGGGGCGGCACTCCGTGGCCGCCCGTCTTACAAAT
>DATENQ010000543.1:0-5962 GCA_035275005.1 Pyrinomonadaceae bacterium
GGAATTCCTTGTAAAAGAACAATTTACGCCTTCCGATCCTGGCGGAGGCGTGTAGGAATCGAACCTACCTGAGCCCGCTCTCACGGTCTCACTAACGGTTTTGAAGACCGCGCCGTTCACCAGAACAGATTCGCCTCCAAACTGAGGCCGGATGGGTCGGAAGCACCAAACCCTACGCGCCCTCGGGCTGGACTGTCAAGTTTAGCCGCAGATTTGCGCGGATGAACGCAGGTCTGATCCGCGTTCATCCGCGAAGATCTGCGGCTAACGATTTGACGTACAGCCGGTCGTTGTTTAGAATTCGAACGAACGTTCGAACCAGAAAATTGTTAATCATGTTAAATCCTGTCATATCGTTTCAAACGACACCTGATCAGTACCGGCACTGGAAGCTGCGGATTGCCGGGGCGGTCGCTATGCTCTCGATGGATGTTCAGGAGGACGAGACGCTCGCCGAAGGCTACAAACTCAAGCTCAACTCGTACGACCTCGGAGTCGATATCGAACTTGCTGACGCCGTGCAGCGCATCCGCTTCGAGCATCCCGAAGTTCGCGCTGTCGTGATTACGAGCCTGAAGCCTCGCATTTTCTGCGCGGGCGCGAATATCTACATGCTCGGCTCGTCGTCGCACGCGTTCAAAGTCAACTTCTGCAAATTCACTAACGAGACTCGGTGCGCGATCGAGGATGACTCGAAACACTCTGGACGTCGCTATATCGCTGCGTTGAATGGAACTGCGTCAGGCGGTGGCTACGAACTGGCAATCGCTTGCGATGAGATCTATCTGGTGGACGACGGCAACTCCGCTGTTTCGCTTCCCGAAGTTCCATTGCTCGGCGTGTTGCCGGGGACGGGCGGTCTTACGCGCCTGGTGGATAAGAGGAAAGTCCGACGTGATCGTGCTGACGTCTTCTCAACACTCGCGGAAGGTTTAAAAGGAAAGCGCGCGAAAGAGTGGGGACTGATCGACAACTATTTTCCGACCAGCAAGTTTCAGGAATCGGTTGATGCGCGCGTCAAGCAGATCGCTGGTGACGGATTGTCTGCTTCAGGAATCAAGCTGAATCCGCTGAAGTTTGAAACCACTGACGACTCGCGGAACTACCAATACGTAAAACTCAAACTCAATCGCGAACAACGTTACGCAGACCTCACGGTTCACGCGCCGTCAGGCGCGCAGCCCACCACCGGCGACGAGATTCACGAACTGGGCGACGCTTACTGGCCGCTGCAAGCTTATCGCGAGCTTGACGATGCGTTGCTGCACCTGCGCGTCAACGAACCGCTGATTGGCTTGGTATGCGTGCGCACTGAAGGCGACGCTGAAAACGTGCTGTCAATAGATCAGACGTTAGCAGCGAATCACGATCACTGGCTCGTGCGTGAAATACTTTTGTACATGGCGCGCGTGCTGCGTCGTCTCGATCTAACAGCGAAGAGTTTCTTTGCGATCGTCGAGCCGGGAAGCTGTTTTGTCGGAAACCTGCTTGAGTTGCTGCTCGCATCGGATCGCAGTTACATGCTCAATGATCCTGAAGCAGAGGATGTTTCAATCGCTGTTTCTGAACTAAACACAGGCGCGTTCCTGATGAGCAATGGCCTAACGAGGATGCAGTCGCGGTTCCTCGCCGAACCCGAAAGACTCGACGAAGTCTTTGGCGACAAGAAGAGCTTCAACACCGAAGAAGCGGAAGAGCTCGGACTCGTGACTTTCGCTCCCGACGATCTCGACTGGGAAGACGAGATTCGCGTCGCGATCGAAGAGCGCACGTCGTTGTCGCCCGACGCATTGACCGGCATGGAAGCGTCACTTCGTTTCGCCGGCCCGGAAACAATGGACACAAAAATTTATGGCCGCCTGACTGCCTGGCAAAACTGGATCTTTCAGCGCCCCAACGCAGTCGGCGAAAAAGGTGCACTAACGAACTACGGCAAGCCAACGCAGCCGCAGTTCGATTACAAACGGACCTAGCCACAAAAGGCACAAGAAAGAAGTAGCCACAAAAAGGCACATAAGGCACAAGGAAAGAAAGGTAAGACATAAACCAAACTGAGTTATAAAACCAAACTGAGTTAATGGGCGCTCGCAATCAAAAATCATTTGTGACTTTTGTGCCTTTTTGTGGCTGATCATTTTGAGGCAATATGAACTTATACGATCGCATTCCTAATAACGTTAATCTCTCCGAGGACAAGAAGCTGCAGCGCGCCCTCGAGAAGTGGCTGCCAAACTTTCTCGACTGGTGGCGCGAGATGGGGCCCGAAGGATTTCAGGAAAAAGACGTTTGGCTGCGCACGGCGATCGACGTCGGCTCCGAGGGTTGGGCCCATTTCGATTACGTGAAGATGCCCGAGTATCGTTGGGGCATCTTTCTCGAACCGCCGCAGCCCGATGCGAAAGTCGGTTTCGGCGATAACTTCGGCCGGCCTGCTTATCAGGAAGTGCCCGGCGAGTTTCGCAATGCTCTGCGACGTATCATCGTGACGCAGGGCGACACCGAACCCGCGTCTGTCGAACAGCAGCGACAACTCGGCAAGACCTGCCCGTCGCTTTACGACCTCCGCAACCTGTTTCAGGTGAACGTTGAAGAAGGCCGACACCTCTGGGCCATGGTCTACCTGCTGCACGGCTACTTCGGCCGCGACGGTCGCGACGAAGCCGACGCGCTGCTCGAACGGCGCAGCGGCAATCCCGACAAACCGCGCATCCTCGAAGCGTTCAATCAGCCTTGCGACGACTGGCTCAACTTCTTCGCGTTCACGATGTTTACGGATCGCGACGGCAAGTATCAGCTCTCAGCGCTCGCGGAATCGGGTTTCGAACCCCTCGCGCGCACTTGTCAGTTCATGCTCACCGAAGAAGCGCATCACATGTTTGTCGGTGACACGGGACTGGGTCGCGTGGTCCGCCGCACCGCGCAACTGATGAAGCAGGGCGATGTACGCGAGCTTGGCGGCATCCCGCTCGACATCATTCAGAAGTACATCAATTTCTGGTTCAGTTACTCGCTCGATCTTTTTGGTGGTGAGATCAGCTCCAACTCCGCTGATTTTTTTGCGGCGGGTTTGAAGGGACGTTACAAGGAGCGCGAGCAGTACACCGATCACTTCGCGACAAACGAAAACTTCACGATGACGATCGTCGAAGATGGTGAGCTGAAGACGCGCGACGTGCCGCTGCGCAATGCTTTGAACGAACTGTTGCGTGGTGAATATGTGAAAGACTGTGAGAAGGGTCTCGCGCGTTGGAGCAAGGTGCTCGTCGACGAGGGAGCGAGCGAGCGTCTTTATCTTCCGAATCCGCGTTTCCACCGGCACGTCGGTGAATACGCAGGGCACACGTTCGATCTTCATGGCAACTTGATCTCGCGTGAAGAGTTTGAGAGTCGCAAGTCAGAGTGGCTGCCGACGATGGAGGATCGCGAATACGTGCGCAGTCTTATGCACCCGGTTTACGAGCCTGGGAAGATCGCAAACTGGATTGCGCCGCCCGCTGCGGGAATCAAAGGCAAGCCGTTTGAATTTGAATACGTGAGGTTATGAAAACCATTTAATAGAACAAGTCAGGAAGAGGGGCTTGCCCCCGCAGTTTGGATCTCGATCAGCGGGGGCAAGCCCGCCTTCCGAACTTGTTCTATTCAGAGTTCTTCAACAGAAATGCACATACAGACTTCGCGTCACGATCAAAAGCTGGAATTCATACTGCGCACAGCGGCGCGCATCTTTGCCGAGAAGAGTTATCACTCGACGTCGATGCGCGACATTTCGCGCGCGACGAACGTCAGTCTGGCCGGTCTTTATCATTACTGTCGCTCGAAAGAAGAGCTGCTATTTCTGATCCAGGACAACTGTTTCGGTCGCGTGCTTGAACGTCTCGAAGCGCAATTGCAGCAAGTCGATGATCCCGTCACCAAACTCGGCATCTTCATCGAGAACCACCTTTCGTTTTTTGCCGCAAACATGGCTGAGATGAAGGTGCTCTCGCACGAAGCCGAATCGCTGCGCGGCGACTTGCACGCTCACGTCTCAACGCGTAAAGACAATTACACGAGGCTGGCGCGCAGGATTCTTCAGGAAGTGCAGCAGTCAACGAAGAAGCAGCAACCCGTGGATCTGACAGTTGCGACCTACGCACTGTTCGGAATGATGAATTGGATCTATAACTGGTACGACCCGCAGGGTAAACTCAAGGTCCACGACCTGGCCCAACACCTGACGCAGCTTTTCCTCGACGGTTTTTCGCCCGGGCTTCTTCCTGGACCACTGAACATCAGCACGCTTCCGAAGCAGCGTGAGAACCTGAGCATTTGGCGCGGCACAGCAAGCTCATGAACTTCTATTCTGACGAAACTTACGGCGAACACGTCGCCGGCGTTTACGACGAGTGGTATTCGGATTACGACAGCCACGCGATCGATGCGCTCACGGAGTTGGCGCGTGGCGGGCGTGCTTTGGAGCTCGGCATCGGCACTGGTCGAATCGCGTTGCCGTTGTCAGCGAAAGGCGTCGAGGTTCACGGAGTCGATGCGGCAGCTTCGATGATTTCACGGCTGCGAGCGAAACAAGGTGGGGAGCGAATCACAGTCACGCAGGGAAGCTTCGCCGAGATTCCTGTCGAAGGTGAGTTTGCGCTCGTTTACATCGTCTTCAATACTTTCTTCGCGCTCTCGTCGCAGGAAGAACAGGTGCGCTGTTTCCGCAACGTGGCGTCACATCTGTCACGCGACGGCTGCTTTGCGATGGAAGCTTTTGTGCCAGATCTTAATCGCTTCACTGGCGGGCAAGTCAACTGGGCTACAAAAGTGACGGCTGACGAAGTGCAATTAGACGTGGGCCAACACGATGCGGCGGCGCAACGAGTCGTCAGTCAGAAAGTCGTAATCACGGATGGAAGTGTAAAGCTCTATCCCGTCCAGATACGTTATGCATGGCCGTCTGAGTTGGATCTAATGGCCCGGCTGGCGGGTTTGCGTTTGCGGGAGCGCTGGAGTAACTGGCAACGCAAGCCGTTCTCTTCCGAAAGCATGCACCATATTTCGATTTATCAACATGAGTGAAACGAATTCAAAAGTCGATTATCGAACCGGTAACGGTGTCGCCATCATCACGCTCAACGATCCGCCGGCCAACACGTACAGCTACGAGATGATGCAGCAGCTCGATCGTGCGATCCTGGACGCTCGTATGGACGATTCCGTTCACGTAATCGTGATCACCGGCGCGGGTGGGAAGTTTTTCTGCGCCGGTGCGGACATTCGTATGCTCGCGGAAGTGACGCCGACTTACAAATACTATTTCTGTCTTCACGCCAACGAGACTCTGAATCGTTTGGAACAGACGCCTAAACTCGTGATTGCCGCGATCAACGGACACTGCGTCGGTGGTGGTTTGGAAGTCGCGATGGCAGCGGACATTCGCATCGCGCGTAAAGACGCGGGCAAGTTAGGGCTGCCGGAAGTGACGCTGGGTGTTTTGCCGGGAACGGGCGGCACACAACGGCTCGTGCGAATTGTTGGCAAGGCGAAAGCGATCGAGTTGATGGCGACGGGGCAACTGATCACGTTTGAGCACGCAAAAGAACTCGGTATTGTGAACGAGGTGTTCGAAGCGGAAACGCTGGAAGAGTTTGCAAAGATGATTCGCGAGTACGCCATGCAATTCACGACGCCGAATAAAGCGGCGCTGGCAGTTGGCAGAATCAAACGCGCCGTGCAAACCGGGTCAGAAATTCCGTTTGAATCCGCGCTCGCGCTCGAACGCGAACTGCAGCAACAACTCTTCCAGTCGGAAGATGCGAAGGAAGGGTTGTTTGCTTACATGGACAAGCGCAAGCCGGAATTCAAGGGGCGCTAGATGTACGAACACATTCAAGTCTCGGAAGCTGAGGGCATCGTGACGATCACGCTCAATCGTCCGGAGCGCCTGAACTCATTCATCGGTCACATGCGGCGCGACCTGGCC
>DATENQ010000544.1:0-3455 GCA_035275005.1 Pyrinomonadaceae bacterium
GACGACGCGCAGCGCCTGGTAAATTGGCGGGAGATAGCCTCCCTGGAATTCGACGTCGAGCACGGGGCCGATAATCTGCACGACTTTACCGACGTGGTGACCGTCAGCGCTTACATTTCCATTAGGCGTAGCCATACTGTCTGTAAACTCCTCTTCGACCTATAAAGGCGAACAAAACTGGCAGGATTAAAAGCCAGACAAGATAACACAAGCGCTCAACTCCAGCAAAATTTAGCCACGGATAACACGGATGACACAGATCATGAATTCAGAATCCGTGTTTATCCGTGGCTAAATCTGAAACCTTACTTGTACTACTGTCGTAGTACAATTCGAGATGAGTCAGATTTTCTCATTGAGCCCTTCGCATCCCATGCCGCTCTACGCGCAGTTAACGCGCGCGATTCGCTTCGCGATCGCAACCGGGCGGCTACGGGTCGGGGAACAACTGCCAACCGTCCGGCAGCTGGCAGTGGAGCTACGCGTCAACGCCAACACGGTCGCCAAGGTCTACGCCGAGTTGGAACGCTCCGGAATCCTCGAAACAAGAAGAGGCGTGGGAACGTTTGTCAGCGCCCGCCATCTCGAAGCAGGTCACCGCGAAGAACACGAAAAGCACTTGCAGGAACTGGTCGATCGGTTCCTCGAAGAAGCAGGTGCGATGGGTTTCGCGCTCGACGACTTGCTCGATCAACTTCAGAGCCGGCGCAAGAAGGAGATTACGAATGTCTAGTTCTACGAGCCTGACTGAAACCAGGAGTAACTTGCCCTCGGCTAACGTCGCGCGAGTCAATATCGTGTCAACGATGGCTTTGCTCGTACCTGTTCTTTTAGGCGGCCTCGCCACGTGGTTAACGTTGAATCCCGCCGGCATTGTCGTGGGCTTGTTGCTGGGATTCCTGCTCGCGCAGGCGCCAAAGATCGCGCGGCAGTGGGAACGAGCGGTAGTTTTGAGACTCGGAAGATACGTCGGCTTACGTGGTCCAGGTCTGTTCTGGATCATACCTTTTGTCGACACTATTTCAACGTGGGTGGACCAGAGAGTGATCACGACTAGCTTCGCCGCGGAAGAGACGCTTACATCGGATACTGTTCCGGTAAACGTCGACGCCGTGCTCTTTTGGATGGTTTACGATCCGGAGAAGGCGGCGCTGGAAGTGCAGAACTATCCGCAGGCGGTGAGTTGGGCGGCGCAGA
Source organism: Pyrinomonadaceae bacterium (assembly GCA_035275005.1). Classification (GTDB taxonomy): domain Bacteria; phylum Acidobacteriota; class Blastocatellia; order Pyrinomonadales; family Pyrinomonadaceae; genus PSRF01. The sequence continues at coordinate 1,198 of DATENQ010000544.1, forward strand.
CTGCGCTGCGCGACATCATCGGCAGAACGTCGCTGACGGATCTGTTGCGTGGTCGCGAGCGCATCGAGGAAGAGTTGCAACAGTTGATTGACGAACGCTCGAACCCGTGGGGCGTGACCGTGCAATCGGTCGAGATGCGCGACGTGATTATTCCCGCGGCGCTTCAGGATGCGATGTCACGGGAAGCGCAGGCAGCGAGGGAAAAACAAGCGCGCATAATCCTGGGCCAGGCTGAAGTGGAGATCGCGCACTCCTTTGAAACCGCTGCGCGGTCTTATCGAGACAATCCGACGGCACTGCACCTGCGCGCGATGAACATGCTGTATGAAGGCTTAAAGGAAAAGGGCGCGTTGATGCTGGTGCCGAGCAGTGCGGTAGAGTCGATGGGCATGGGCGGCTTGCTCGGCGCAGCAGCCCTGCGACAGCAAACCCTCACCGGCAGCGACGAAGTGCCGGAATAAGATTTAAGCCGCAGATAAACGCTGATAAAACGCAGATTTCTGATCTGCGTTTCATCAGCGTTCATCTGCGGCTAATTATTTCTCGGGATCGATCCGGATCTTCATCCGCTGCAAAACCTGAAGATCCTCTTCGGTGAGATCGAGGGCGGCGCCGTCTGTCGAGGTTTCATCGTCTCCGGCGTGAGGCCTTAATCCAATCTCGAGCCGGAGCGTTAATTCCATCTCATATCCGGCTTCCCGCAGGCGCTCAATGGCTTCCGCAACCTTGGTCGAGTTCTCTACCGACTCGTTTATCGCCGAGCCAATCTCGCGCACTATCTCTTTTGCGTCGTCATCAATTTCCATTTTGTTGGTATGCTACGCCAAAGATTTCGGATCGGCAATCGGCAATCGTCAATGATAGACTTGGCCTATGTTTGGAACGATCGGCATCCTGACAGGCGGCGGTGACGCGCCGGCACTCAACGCTGTTATTCGTGCAGTAGTGAAGACTGCCACTTGCGAACACGGCATGCGCGTGATCGGTATCGAAGACGGTTTCGAAGGACTACTCGGCGCCACCCGCACTCGCCTTCTTTCAGTCAGCGACGTGCGCGGACTGCTTCCGCGCGGTGGAACGATTCTCGGAACACGGAACCGCGGTTTCTTCGTCCAACGCGAATCTGAGGGAACCGACATCGAAAGCGTCTACCAGGAAGCGATCTCAAACATGAAGATCGTCGGTATCGACGCGCTCGTGGTTCTGGGTGGTGAAGGAACACTGACGATAGCCGCCGAGTTCGACAAACGCGGTATACCCGTCTGCGGTGTGCCAAAGACGATCGACAACGATCTCGCGTGTACCGAGCTTACGTTCGGCTTTGTCACTGCCCTGGACATCGCCACCGAAGCTCTCGATCGTTTGCACACGACCGCCGAATCGCACGATCGCGTGATGATTCTCGAGGTGATGGGCCGGCACACCGGCTGGATTGCGCTGCACTCGGGTATCGCCGGCGGCGCCGACGTCATCCTGATTCCGGAAATTCCATTCTCGCTCGACGTCGTCGCGGAGAAGATTCGCGCGCGCGATTCGAGTGGATCGAATTTCAGTATTATCGTAGTGGCGGAAGGCGCGCAGGAGATCGGCCACGAGTTGGTTTATCAGGACAAGGGTGATGGAAAACGTGCGCCTCGTCTCGGCGGCATCGGACAACACTTGCAACAGGATCTGGAACAAGTCACGGGCCGGGAAACACGTTGCGTCGTGCTGGGCCATCTCCAGCGCGGTGGCAGGCCAAATGCATTCGATCGGATGCTGGCGACTAATTTTGGCTCGAGTGCGGTGCGGGCGCTGGCTAGTGGAAAGAGCGGCGTGATGGTGGCTTTGCAGGCCGGAGATGTCGTTACAGTGCCGCTGACCGAGGCCATCAAGGGTATCAAGACTGTGCCTCCCAACGGACAGTTGGTCCGGACGGCTCGTGATACAGGTATTTCCTTTGGCGCTCCTGACGAGGCCAGTTATCATAAAGCGAATAGTTAAGAGGACGAAGCAGTGTCACAGCAGGGAATCAAAGAAAAACTTCAGGGCGAGCTGGAAGAATTGGAGACAGAACTCCGCATTCACTTACCCAAGGAGATTAAGCGAGCGCTTGAGTTTGGCGACCTCCGCGAAAACTCCGAATACCGTGCCGCGCTCGATCGGCAGAACGTGGTTAAAGCGCGCATCGTCGAGCTGCGCCAGAGGATTAGTGAAATCGCGTCGATCGATCCGAACAAGGTGCCGCGCGATAAGGCGTCTTACGGGTCGACGATGGT
>DATENQ010000545.1:0-5928 GCA_035275005.1 Pyrinomonadaceae bacterium
TCTGCTTATAACGTACCTTGATGTCGCGCCAGGTGAGGAAATAGAGAAGCTCGCGATAGTCCCAGAGCTCCCGAAGGCCGATAGACGGCCATGACGTAGGCGGCTCTATACGAAAACGAGGAAGGGTATTTGAATTTTGCAACTGAATTTAGCCGCAGATGAATGCGGACAAACGCAGATCAGATCTGTTTTCATCTGCGTTCATCCGCGGCTTTATTATGCTTCTTTTTCGTAATACTTCTGGCCGTAGTAACTCTGGTAGTAGTAATAGTCGTGAGATTGCAGGTTCACGTTGTTCAGCACCACGCCGAAGATCTTCGCGCCGACGTCGCTCAACAACTGCTTCGAGCGGCGCACGATATGGCGCGAGCTCTTGCCGCCATGGACCACGAGTAACACGCCGTCAACCATCGTCGAGATCAGCACACCGTCTGTGAACGAGCTGACTGGCGGTGAATCGACGACCACATGCGTGTAGTTCGCTTGCAGAGCCGCAAGCAACCGGCGCATCTGATCGGAGCCCAGCAGCTCCGCGGGGTTTGGCGGGATTGGACCCGACGTCAACACGTTCAATCCACTCTCTTCGTCGTTTTTGACCATCGCCAGCATGTCGCTCTCGGAAATCTCGCTCGAGAGGATCGAGCTGAGCCCTTCGTTTCCGCGCATGTCGAAGATGCTCTGCAAGCGCGGCCTGCGCATGTCGGCATCGATGATTACAACGCTGGCGCCGGTTTGGGCCAAACTGATCGCCGTGTTGACCGCGGTAGTAGTCTTCCCTTCACCGGGCAGACTGGACGTGACCAGCAGAGACTTCGGCGCGCGTCCCGCGGTTGAAAGTAAAACTGACGTGCGCAGGTGTCGATAAGCTTCGGCAAGCGGCGAACGACCATCGACGTTCATCAACAGTTCCGAATTGCCGTTGCCGTTTCCGTTCTGCTTCTGAAGAGCTGTGCTGCTGGAAAGCACACGACGCCGAGTGGCGCTGCCGACCGAAGGAATCACGGCGAGCGCGGGCAGATGCAGTACGCGTTCGACCTCTTCCGTCGAGTGCACCGTGTCGTCGAGGTATTCGAAGAACAGCGCCAGTCCGAGACCTAACCCGATCGATAGGAAGAACGCAGCGATCACTGTGCGCGCGCGGTTTGGACCAACCGGACTATCCGGCGTAAGCGCGTAATCGACGATCGAGATGTTATTTGGCTTGCCGGCCATCACTACGTCGTTTTCTTTTGCGCCCTGGAGCAGTCCGTTCAGCAGAGACTTGTTGGTTTCGATCTCCTGTTGAATGATGCGGTAATTGATTGCCGCTTCGTTCTGCGAAAGAGTTTGCGCGCGCTGTTGCTCGAAGGCTTTGCGCAACGACTGTTCGCGTTCGAGTGTTTGTTGATAACGGGTATGCAGGTTTGTCAGCAGTGTTGCCGATTTTCGGCTGCGCAATTCTTTTAGCTGCCGATCGAGCTCCGTTACCTGCTCGTCCACTTCTTTGACTTCGGGCGCTTCTTCAGTCGCTTCGACAAGTAATAAGGCGCGCTTTTGCCGCAGCTCTACCAGTTTCGCTTCGATCTCGTTTGTTTGTTTGGCGCCGTCGTCTGCGAGTGCGCTAGCGGCGTCGGGATTTTTAGCGGCGTTGTAAGCGGCTTCGGCGGTCTTGCGATCGTTTTCGGCTTCGAGCAGTTGCTGGTTCAGGCCGGCTAGTCGTTCGACGACTGTGTTCTGGTTTGGATCGAGCGAGATGATCTGATTGTTTTTGGCGTAGTTGACGAGACGCTCTTCAGAGGTGCGTATCTGTTGCTGAAGCTCGGCGATGCGCTTCTGGAGAAAATCGCCGGTGGTGCTGTTGGCTTCGGTCCGCTTCTCGAGGTTTGAAAAAGTGTAAGTCTCGGCGATTGCGTTTACGACCTTCGAGGTCACTTCGGGAACGTTGTGAGTGAACTTGATGTCAATGAGACGTGTTTCCTTGTAATAGCCACGGGCCTCTTTGACAGGCTCGACTTTGAGCCCGCTGAGGATCGTGTTGACGTACGGCGCGAGACGTTTCGCTTCGTTGAGATCTTCGCGTGCTGTAGCCTGGGCGACGCTCGTTGTGAGTGGCAGTTGATCGGGAGGTTTCGCCGCGTTATCGGGCGACTTCTGGTTCAGTCCGACCATGCGCAGCAGTGTTTGCCAGGTTGATTGTCTTTGCGCGGGATCGCCTTTGAAGAAGTCAGGATTGTGTTCAAGATCGAGAGTGCGAACGACGCGCCGCATCAGCCCGGGACTGACAAGGATTTGCAGTTGCGTGTTGAAGTAAATCGGATCGTCGGTTGGACCGTAGAGTGGTCGCGAGTTGTTGACGAGATTGCCCGTTTCTTCGAGATCGACCTGGACACGCGCCTGGGCTTCGTAAAAATCAGGTTTGCGCGCGACGTAGACTACCGACAGCATCGTGACGAGCGCGACGATGCCCAAAACCAGCCAGAGACGCTTGCGGATCGCGCGCCAGTAGTCGAGCAAGTGTACTTCGTTCTCGGCGTTGGGATCGACGCCGTAGTTATAGGATTGCGGCGTCTCGATTGGCTTGTCTAACGCATCGAGGCCGCTCTCTCTTCTGACGAGCTCGTTGGGAGATTTCATAGTGTTAATAGGTCCTATAAGACCTATTCTTACGGCACGACGCGCACGGGCAATTGCCCAACGCTTGGCACAACCCCCTGGAACAAACTGCGCAGGAAGCTCTTGCCCGCTGATGTCGGCACATCGATGATGTCGTTGGGCGCGAGCGCTAAATCTTCAGAGCGCTTCTTCTCGATTGCATTAAGATCGACCGTGATCTCTTTCCGGATCGTCGTACCCGGCTCCTGGCGTAAAATGCGAATCTTGTCTTTGCTGGTGTCCTGCTTGAGACCGCCGGCCATCGCGATCGCGCGCGTCAACGTAATCGGTTCTTTCAGAGAGATCGTGAGCGGCATGAAGACGTTTCCGACCACGTAAACCTGATCCGCTTCGGGCAGCGTCACGATGTCGCCCGTCTCGAGATATGGATTCGACTTCGGATCGCCTTGCAGGACGTCGCTTAGTTTGTAGCTGGAGAAAGCCGTTGACTCGTCAGTCTCGTCAGTCTGTTTGCACGGTGAGGCGGTAGTTGAGTGTACGATGTTGATTGTCTGGCCCGCCCTTGCTGACGGCCCCTTTGCGTAAGTGAGTAATTCCAGCAGACGCACGCGTCGCTGCAATTCAAAACGGCTCTGCTCGTTCACGGCGCCGATGATCGCTACCTGCCGCGAGTGATACTCCTTGATAAAAACGTCGACCTGAAGATTTTTGTAATACCGCGCGTAACGCGTTGAGATCTCCTTCGCCAGCTCACCCTCAGTCAAACAAACCGCTTTGATTTCCGTTTCGATGAGCGGCATCCGTATCATCCCACTGCCTTCGACGCGCACTGCCTCGCGCGACAACTGCGGCCGGTTATAGATTCGAATATCGAGTACATCACTCGGACCGATGCGATACCGATCATCCTGCGCGCAAATAGTCCCTGCAAAGAGTCCAACCACCAGGACACGAAGGCACAAAGAAAAAAATTTGTGTCTTAATGCCTTTGTGGTTAAGTCTTTTTTCATTATTTCCCCGACATCCCAATACGTCGCGACAACAGCGCTTCGCGCATATGATTCGGATGCGCCAGATTCAGAACAGTGTTACTCAACAACACCATCAACTCCTCATGCTCACGATTGAATAACCCGGTCAACGGTTGTTCACCTGTCTTGGTGACTACACCTTCCCGCACCCATTGCCAGAACTGAGTTTGTGTGGTCCAGAACTGTCTCCGGTCTTTGCAGATCACGAGCGCCGTTTTCTTCTTGCGTTTCTTTTTCTTGTTCGCGTTAGTGCTCAAATCGATACACCTCGACCCTTTGCGTGAACACACACAGATACCCCGTAGGGAAACCTCTCTTGCGAGGCAGCAACGAGTTGTCAAAAACTGCGGACAGAATTCCCGTACCATCGAATTACAAGCAAGGTGCGTAATCGACGGGTGTGTGACTCAGCGCTACCTAATGGAAGTGAGTGGGCGGAGTTGGAATCTGTCGTGACGTTAGGAAATTCTTTAACAAACATCAATGGCTCGTTGAATCAACAGCGGCGACGCCTGTCGGGGAAGCTCCGCGCAATCCAAAGGACCCAATTTGAAGTGCATCGAGAGACTAAATAGATCGATTGCAAGTGTCAAGTTTATTAATGATAAACGTATCAATTCTCTGCGGCCCTCTGCGTATCTCTGCGTTTCTCTGCGGTTAGTGCTTTTTCAACGCAGAGAACGCAGAGATACGCCGAGAATCGCAGAGTCACGAAATCTGATCGACCATTTCACACCAGAGATGACCCACAGTGATGTGCGCTTCCTGCACGCGCGAGGTGCGCGTTGATGGTACTGCCACCGCAATGTCGCAAAGAGATCCAAGAGGTTCGATAGTGGCGCCGGTCAGCGCAATGGTCTTGCATCCGATTTCGCGCGCCGCTTCCGCTGCACACAAAACATTTTTCGACTTTCCACTGGTGCTGATCGCGATCAGTACGTCGCCAGCTTGTGCGAGGCCTGCGACTTGCCGCGCGAACACCTGTTCGTAGCCGAGATCGTTGCTTACCGCTGTTAACGCAGAGGTGTCGGTGGTGAGCGCGATGGCCGGCCAGGAGCGTCGCTGCTTTTCATAACAGCCGACAAGCTCCGCGGCGATGTGTTGCGCATCCGCGGCGCTGCCGCCATTACCGCAAAGCAAAACTTTGCGACCGCTCGACAGCGCTTCGCAGATCATCTGACCCGATTGTTCAATCTTCGGAAGCGATGAATCGATTAGTTGTTGAATTGTTTTCAGGTGCTCTTGTAGAGAGTTGCTCAGAAATTCCACGTCGGGAAATTACCACATATCTGCATCTGTGTTAATCTGTGCCCGCCTCTTCACAACCTATGAATCATGCAAATTCAACGCCGATGCTGCGTCAGTACCAGGAACTGAAGCAGCAACATCCCGGAACGCTGTTGTTTTTTCGACTCGGCGACTTTTACGAGCTGTTTTTTGACGATGCGCTAACCGGCTCGCGCGAGCTGCAAATAACACTTACGGCGCGGCACAAAGAGAGCGGGAATCCGGTGCCGATGTGTGGGGTGCCGCACCACTCTGCTGCGAATTACATCGCGCGACTCGTGCGTAAAGGTTATCGCGTCGCGATCTGCGAACAGACTGAAGAAGCTGGGAAGACGAAGAAGCTCGTGCGACGCGAAGTCGTGCGCATCGTTACACCGGGGACGCCAATCGATCCGCAACTGCTCGAAGCACGCGAGCCGGTCTTCTTAGCGGCAATTTGTAGTGCGGGTGAGACTATTGGCGCGGCGTTTTTAGATATTTCGACGGGTGAGTTTCGTGTCACACAAGAGAGCGGGCGTGATTCGTGGACCAGAATTCGCGCCGCGCTCGAATCGTACGCGCCCCGAGAGTTGCTCTTCCCCGCGTCGCTGGGCGCGCTGATCAAGAGTAGTCTGACGGGCAAAGTCCAGACAGCCCCGTTGCCGCTGCAAAATGGTTCTGAGCCGGGGATTTCGACGAACGAATATGGTTTTGCTGCGACACTGACGCCTGTTGACGACTGGCAGTGGCTAAAAGAAGACTGCACGACGCTGTTGCTCGATCACTTCAAAGTGCGCACGCTCGATGGCTATGGTTTGAGTCGCAAGGAAGAAGCAATTCGTGCGGCGGGCGCATGTTTGCGCTATGCGCGCGAGACTCAGCGCGCGGCTGCCGCTCACGTTACAGATCTTGTTTACTTCGAACCGCAGGATCACCTCGTACTCGACAGCGTCACGGTTCGCAATCTCGAATTAGTCGAGTCGCTTGCGGGCGGCAGCGGGCGGTCGTTGCTGCAAGTGATCGACGAAACCGTGACCGG
>DATENQ010000546.1:0-6797 GCA_035275005.1 Pyrinomonadaceae bacterium
CCGAAGACGAAGGAGACGATCGATGCGTTGCGCGCGGGACTGCGCAAAGCCGGATTTCTCGTTTCCGACCTCCGCCGCATCGTCCTCACGCACGCACACGAAGATCACTGCGGTCTCGCCCGATCCTTGCGCGACGAAGCCAGGAATGCGGAAGTCTTTGTGCACAATTGGGAAACCGGCCATCGCCACAGCCGTCTCGAATACGAAGAACATCGCGTTTTGCTGGAACGCGCCGGTGTGCCTGAGGACGAGATCGAGAGGATGCGCGGCATGTACGATCGTATGCGCAAGTATGCCGACTCGTTCGGCGACGACGAATACACGGCGCTGTGGGACGAGGGTGAGCTCGAGTTTGAATCCGGCAGCCTGCGCATTCTTCACACGCCCGGCCACACACCTGGGTCCTGCTCGTTCCTGCGTGAAGCGGATCGCACGGTGATCGCCGGCGATTGCGTGCTCAAGCGAATTACTCCGAACCCGGTGCTCTCGCCGGATCCAATCGATCCGTCGCGGCGCTTTCCATCGCTGGCGGAGTATATGGTTAGCCTGGCGCGCCTGAGATCGTTATCGCCGACGCTCGTGTACGGCGGTCACGGCGAGCCCATACAAGATTTTGAAGAACTCTTCCATCGCTACTTCCGAGCCTTCCAGGATCGACAGTCGCAGGTCATCGGTCTGGTCCCGAAGAACGGCGTGAGTGCCTGGGACGTCGCGATAAAAATGTTTCCCAACGTCGACGACGTGCATCGCTTCCTATCCGTCTCCGAGGCCGTCGCCCACCTCGACATGGCCTACAGTGAAAAGAAGATTGCTCTCGAACTTAGCGGTCCCACCGAAATCTATAAACCAATCGGTTAAAAATCCGTATAAATCCGCGGCAAATTTCTGGAACCGACCCGCCGGAGCCGCGTGAAACGCGTAAACTCTTCCGGAGGAAACTCGACAATGAAAGTAAAATCTTTTCTCGGTCTCCTGCCTGCTCTAATTTTGACCGCCGGACTCGTGCTTGCACAGGAACCGGCGCCGCCTGCTCCACCCGACGAACCACTCGACCAGAACTTTTCATTCTTCATCAGCGGTGACGGATTTTTGGGCGTTTACGCCGAAAATATCAGTCGCGAAAACATGGGCCGCTACAACGTTAGCCAGGTGCGCGGCGTCGGCGTTACACAGGTTGTCAAAGACAGTCCCGCTGAGAAAGCCGGCTTGCGCAAGGACGATGTGATCCTGCGTATTGACGGTGAGAACATCACGAGCGTTCGCAAACTTAATCGGATCGTTTCTGAATTGTCTCCGGATCAATCCGTCAGAATTGGCGTCAGCCGCGGCGGCTCGGAACAGGAAGTCACTGCCACGATCGGCAAACGCAGCAACTCAGCCTTCGCCGGAGATCTTCTCCGCCGCGAACCACGAGTCTGGAAGTGGGAAGGCAAGGAGCCAAGGGAGTGGAAGTTTGAAGGTCCACTGAGAGATCGTTTCTTTGAAAACAACGGCGACCTGACTTTTATGCTTAGCAATAGCCGCAGAATCGGCGTGAGCACCACGGAGTTAACCAAACAGCTCGCCGACTATTTTGGTGTCACGGGTGGCAAAGGCGCGTTGGTGACTACGGTGACTGACAATGGACCAGCGGCAACGGCGGGATTGAGAGCCGGCGACGTGATCACGGCTGTTGACGGTGAACCAGTCGACTCACCGGGCGACATCTCGCGCGCCATCAATCGTAAGAAAGAAGGCGACGTTACGCTGACGGTGATTCGTAATAAAGCGCAGCAAACGATTCGCGTGACACCGCGCGAGGGAAATTTTTCCGGAACGTTGGGACGGCCAACGGTCGGACGTCGGATCGTGATTCCGCGGATTGAGATTCCGACTCCCGAGATCGACATCGCGATGCCGAGCATCGTGATTCCGTCGATTCCGTCGGTCAACATCAACATGCCTCACATCCGCGTAATGCCGCGAGTTATTCGCACGTCCCAGGGCCCCATCTAATTGAATCGAACAAGTCAATCCGCAGATTACGCAGATTTTATCTGTGTAATCTGTGGATACTTGCGCCAAGCTCACCGGATATGTGATGATCGCAGAGCCATGGGAGCCGTAATAATCAGCCCTGATCTTTTGAGGAGTGCATAGAGTGAAAGCGGAATTACAGAAGTTAATCGCTTTGCAGAATCTTGATACCAACATACGGAAACTAGAAACAGACCAACAAGCGATACCCGAAAGGCGCGCTGAGATCGAAAAAGAGTTCGATCAGCGCGCCTTTGAAATTAGGGCGCTCGAAAGCCGTCGCGATGAGGCAAAACACACCCGTGCGCGGCTGGAAAACGAGGTGGTCGAACAGAGGGGCCGGGTCGAGCGTGCCGAACGAAACCTGATGTCGTCGAAAAAGCAGGAGGAATACACCGCCGCGATTCGCGAGGCAGACTCCGCTCGCAAGCAGATCTCCACCCTCGAGACGCAGATCCTCGAACAACTCGAGCAGCTCGAACAGGCAGAAGCGTCGCTAAAGGAACGCGCAGACGAGATCGCCAGCCTGAATTCGGATCGCGAGGCGCGACTCAAGGCGTTTGATGATGAGACCGGAACGATCGGCGAGCGTCTCGCCGCCGCGCGCAAGGAGCGCGACGAGGTGTTTGCGAATCTGCCGAAACAGATGAGCGGGCTCTACACCCGGATCAAGACCCGGATTCGTGATGGGGTCGCCGTTGCGGAGGCGCGTAATCGCTCTTGTTCGGCGTGCTTCATGTCTTTGCGTCCGCAGGTGATGGCTGAAATTCGTCGCGGCGAAGAAGTGCTTACCTGCGACAACTGTGGTCGCATACTCTACTACGTACCGGCCGAGTCACTAAAGGCAGACGCGGCAGCGCCTCAGCCGAACGTTGCCGTTACTTAAAAGTTTATTTGCTTTTAGTTTCCAAGGGGGGTGTTTGCATGCGCGTCCTTGTAACCGGAGGTGCCGGCTATATTGGAAGTGTGGTTAGTGAGCAGTTAGTGAACGATGGCCACGAGGTTGTGATTTACGACAATCTCTCGAAAGGTCATCGTGGGGCGGTGATTGAAGGCGCCCGTTTTGTTCAAGGGGATCTCCTCGAAGCGGATCAGCTTCGCCAAACACTCAACGACAATCGAATCGACGCTGTGATTCACATGGCTGCGTCCTCACTCGTGGGTGAATCGGTTCAGGAGCCGTCGAAGTATTATCACAACAACGTTGTCGCGGGGCTGGTGTTGCTCGATGCGATGCGCGAGTGTGGAATACGGCGGATCGTCTTTTCTTCAACGGCGGCAACGTACGGCGAGCCCGAAGAGCAACCGATCAGGGAAACTACTCCAACCAATCCCACAAACACCTACGGCGAAACAAAACTCGCATTCGAGAAGGCGATGCACTGGTATGAACGCGCGCATGGCCTGCGCTATGCCTCGTTACGATACTTCAACGCCGCCGGCGCGACTGAGAAATGTGGCGAAGACCACGATCCTGAAACGCATCTCATTCCGATCACGTTGCAGGCCGCTGCCGGAAAACGCCCTCACGTTGAGATTTACGGCGACGATTATCCGACTGAAGACGGCACCTGCATTCGCGACTACATCCACGTCGTTGATCTGGCGCGCGCGCATATTCTCGCGCTCGACGTGTTGAGTGAACGCAGTGCGATCTACAACCTCGGCTGTGGTGGCGATGGTTACAGCGTGCGTGAAGTGATTGAGACTGCGCGGCGAGTCACCGGCAAAGAAATTCCCGTCCGCATGGGCCCACGCCGCCCGGGCGATCCCGCGGTCCTGATCGCGAGCTCCGATAAGATCAAGAGTGATCTGGGCTGGCAGCCACAGTTTCAGGATCTCGGGTTGATTGTTGAGTCAGCATGGAGATGGATGCAGAACCATCCGGACGGTTATTAGCCACAGATTACACGGATAACACAGATAAAATAAATCCGTGTTCATCTGTGTAATCTGTGGCTAATTCCGTTTCCCGACAATATCGAATTCAAATTTCACGTCGTCATCAACTCTCACGAGCCCGTGAAACGCTGACGTCGCCTTCACATTGAAATCGCCGCGGTCGATGCTGAACTTGCCCACCGCACGCAGCATGTCGCCGTTCAAAGTAACGACAGTCGGGATCGTGATTCGTTTCGTGACGCCGTGCAGCGTGAAATTGCCATCAATCTTAACGTCGTAACGACCAGGTCCGCTCGACGTTGCGGTGACGTTCGTACTCTGAAATGTAATATCCGGATACTGGTCCGGATGCAGCACGATCTCTTTCAGCTCTTTGTTGATGATCTGCTTCTGTGGCTCCGTGAAGTCAGCGCCCGTCTCGTGCAACGAAGCCGCCTTCACCGCCAGCCGCAACGACGCGGGCGTGACCGTGTCGGGCGTAAGCTCGACTTGCCCCGAAAAATCGCTCGCTGCAAGATGATGGCTCTTACCCTTGAACCAAAGCAGTCCACTGCGACTCGCGTGGGCCATGAACTTGCTTTGGCTAGCATCGAGATTATAGGTTACCGTTGCAGGCGGCACGGCGAAGGCAACGGGACTGAGGAGTGCCGCTAAGATCAACCCGATAATAATGGTTCGCATGGGCAGAATTATCGCATGGCCAAAGAAGAAGTAAAACGGACGAAGCAAAAACGGGGAACGGTTGTTACTGTCGAGGAGTTTCTGAGTCTGGATCGGCCCAAGGGTGATCTTCTTCTGAAGGTCGGCCGCGAACAGGTTTCAGTTACGAGTCTGGACCGTATTTACTGGCCCGACGAAAAGCTCACCAAGTTTGATCTGCTCAGTTACTATCTGCACGTTGCCGACTACATCATGCCGTATCTCCAGGAAAGGCCGGCGATACTGCAACGCTATCCTCGCGGCATCAAAGCGCCGATGTTCTTTCAACAGGATCTTGACAGTGCGCCGGAATTCATCAAGACCGCGCGACTGACAAACCAGGAAGGGCGTCAACTCGACTACGGCGTTTATTCGACGGTTGGATCGTTGTTGCACTTCGTTAACCTCGGAACGATCGAGCAACATCCGTGGCACTCAACCGTAAAGCGACTCGACAAGCCTGACTGGATTGCGATCGATCTCGATCCAAAACGCGCGCCCTGGGAGAACGTGCTGCAAGTCGCGTTAATGGTCAGGGAAGTGGCGGATGAGATTGGATTGGAGGTTTTTCCGAAGACATCCGGATCGTCGGGGATTCATCTTTACGTACCGCTGAAGCCGGCAAACGAGTATGACAAGGTGGCGGAGTTTGCACGTCTGTTCGCGAGCGAAGTCGCACAGCGCGCGCCGAAGATCGCGACCGTCGAGAGAACGATCGCGAAGCGCAAGGCCACGCAGGTTTACGTTGACTGGATGCAGAACGCGCGCGGCAAGAGCCTGGCAGCAGTCTTCACGGCCCGCGCGAAACCGAAGGCGCCTGTCTCGATGCCATTAACGTGGAAACAGATCGAGCAGGGCGTGAAGATCACCGATTTCACCATCACAAACGTCCCCGAGCTCTTGAAAAAGGGCGACGCGTGGGCCGATTTCTTCAAGTCACGCCAATCACTGAGGATGAATTAGCCGCGGATTTCCGCAGATTAACGCTGATCTAATCCGCGTTCATCCGCGAAAATCTGCGGCTAAAAATGGCCTTGACCAATCGCTCCCGAGCGCTTATGCTTCGGAACGCATCATGAACCAGAGCCTGTATCGCTATTATTACTATTACGGCCCGCTCTCCACTGGGAGGGACGGTTCGGCGATGGGCTGTCGGCGTGCGATGCAGACGTAGCACCTAAGACAAGTTTCCTAAAACCGGCCATCAATCCTGGAGGATTGGTGGCCGGTTTTTTATTGCATCGAGGTGAACCATGACTACAGCAACTGAAACCCAAACCCCATTATCCGACCACGTCGACATGCGCATGGTCGCGGCAAACGGCGACGACATCCTCGATCGCAATACGATCGTGAAGCTCGACCCGGACCACCCCGGCTTCCGCGACAAGGAGTACCGCGCGCGTCGCAACGCCATCGCGCAGATCGCCATGACTTACAAGCCCGGCGCTCCCATCCCGTCCGCTCCCTACACGGCAGAGGAGCACGGCGTTTGGCAAACGATCTGGAAAGCACTCGGCCCCGCGCATCGCGAACACGCCTGCGCCGAGTATCTCGAATGCCTTGATCGACTGGCGTTCGATTCGGATCGCATCCCGCAACTGGATGAAGTCAGCAAAAAAGTCGAGGCGATCAGCGGTTTCCGGCTCGAGCCCGTGGCCGGACTTGTCGAGCCACGCGTCTTTCTCGAATCGCTGGCCCGCGGCGTTTTCCTATCGACACAGTATATTCGTCATCACTCGACGCCCCTATACACGCCCGAGCCTGACGTGGCGCACGAAATCATCGGCCACGCCGTCACGCTCGCGAGCAAGAAATTCGCCGAGCTCAATCGCCTCTTCGGCGAAGCGGTGAGACGTACGACTTCAACCACCGAGCTCGACCGCCTCGCGCGCGTCTACTGGTTCACTATCGAATTCGGAGTGCTGCGTGAGAACGGACAAATCAAAGCCTACGGAACAGGTCTACTATCGTCGGCCGGAGAGCTCGCCGCGATGCACAAAGCCGAGCTGCGACCGCTTGACCTCGAAGTGGCTGTCGACCTCGCCTACGATCCTACGCACTTCCAGGCTTTCCTGTTTTGTGCGGATTCGTTTGACGCGATGTATGAAACGCTCAGAGAGTTTCTTGTTCGTTGGTAGCAACTGTAGGGGCGGCACTCCGTGGCCGCCCGTCTCTCG
>DATENQ010000547.1:0-13514 GCA_035275005.1 Pyrinomonadaceae bacterium
CGTTAACTTGCATGAGCGCTACGCCCCTGACGCTGAGGGTTGAACGTGTCAGACTTTAGTTGGATGACACTCGGGTCTACCCGCCCCAGGCTTTATGCTGCCCGGTTCGCTGGCTGGTTGCCCATTGATCTCTACTGACGACTCACTTTCCGGAGCTGTGCCATGAACTGCCGTCGGCATACTCGAGCCGGAGAATGACAACTCGTTCCTTGAACAGCGCGCGATTGTGCGCGGAAGGCGCTTTACTCTGATTGGCTGGAACAACAAGCGACTCAATCTGATCGCGTAAGGTCTTTTCCGTTTCCGGCGGAATATCGATCTTTGTGGTGAAGACGTAAGCAAAAGCATTCTGCCCATCCTGTGGGACAAAAAAGTAACCCCAATGAACATTCGTGATCGTCTTGCTGCCGGTATTTTTGATCAATGCCGTGAATTTTCGATCGACACCTCGAACACTTGGGCGCGAGGCGGACCGCGTTGGACTCACCGGATCGAATGGAGGCAACTTCGGACCAGCCTCAGTCTTTGCGGTTGGATCTTCCAGTGCGCCGATAGCGGCTTTCCTTACAGGCATTGTATAAACAGAAGGCGGAGGTGGCGAATTGACATTCGGTGACCGGCCCCGCGTTTCCGTCCAGTTGAAGTTCACGATCTCTACATCAGCAGGTGTTCGGTGCTCAGCCCGCAACACCGCTTGCTGCCGGAGTTGATTGGCGGTCGCTTTGAACTGAAACTCCAGTGTCTTATCGAGCTCAAAACATTTTCTAAAGTCCGACTCAGCAGCCGTATCCTCACCGCGCATCAGGTGAACGATACCTCTGTCGCCGTAAGCTTTTGCAAACTTCGGTTCGAGCTCGATAGCTTTATCGAGATCGGCCATGGCACGATCCAGGTCGCCTCTCTGGCCCAACAGATTTCCGCGATCAGCATAGAACCGCGGATGTTGTTTGAGAGTTATCGCTTTCGTTAGATCCGCTATTGCCTCTTCAGTCTGGCCACGTCGATATAGAGCAATGCCTCGGAAATAGTGGCAGTACTCCAGTTGGTGTCCATTCAACTCGATCGCTTTTGTGAAGTCGGCGATTGCGCCTTCGAAATCGTGCTTTTCAAAACGGCTGATGCCGCGTTGTGAAAAGTCATCTGCTGAAACCGGCTCCTGCGCGTGGGCAGTGCAAGCCGTCAGGAGAAACAAAAAGATAAGAAGGCTGAAGTGACGCATGGCTTCCGTATTACTTTGCGCTCACCCTGTGAGACAATGTTGGCTCAGCAATTATCAACCACAAAGGCACAAAGTCAACATTCAATTAGTGTCTTTGTGCCTTGGTGGTCAAATAAGCCTGCCATTTTGATCGAGGGTTGTGAATGAGAAGGTTTGATTTAAAGATAATCATATTTTTCGTCCTCCTCACAGTAATACTAACTATCGGCGTAATCGGCTTGTGGGAAAAAACACTGCGCCCGCCTTTCTTTGCGTGGGTTGATGCACGGTATCCCGGCGACGCCAACACAGACCTGCGCTGGAATATTAAACAGCGCGTCGAACACGTTTTAATTTCTTTCATGGTCGATGCAATGGTCGTGACGCTGCTGCTTCGACTGGTGCACCGGCAACAACGTCAATTACGAGCGAGCGAGGAGCGTTACCGCGCCCTGTTCGAACAAGCAAGAGACGGCATCGGCGTGGTCCGACTCTCTGACTACCACCTGGTCGAAGCCAATAACAAAGTTTGTGAAATTCTCGGTCTCAAGCAGGAGGAGTGTACTGATCGAGATATCCGCAGCCTCCTTCAATCTACCAGTCGACATGTACAACTCCTGGACGGCCACGTTTCGGGTGAAAGTGAGTTGCTAATCAAAACTGCGCAGGGTCAATCTCGGCCGCTTTCAGTTTCATTTACTCCGTTATCAACTGACGGCGGTGAGGAAGTCATGATCATGTCTCTTCGTGATCTCTCGCTGCGGAAGAAACTCGAAGCCGACCGTGAAGAAATGCAACGCCAGCTATATCAGTCTTCGAAGATGGCCTCCATTGGTGAGCTCTCCGCGGGCGTCGCGCACGAGATCAACAACCCGCTCAACGGTATCATCAACTTCGCTCAGCTCCTCAAAGATGAAGAGCAGCCGCGATCCGAGTTTGAACAACAGATGATTGACGGCATCATCGATGAAGGTGAACGCATCGCGAAAATCGTTCGCGGGTTGCTGACGTTTGCGCGTGCAGATACACACGAACTCGAACGGGTACACTTCGCGGACTCGATTAAGACTTCCATCGCGCTTTTTGGGCGCCAGTTTGAGAAAGACGACATTAAGGTAGAGATTGATTTGGAACGGGATCTGCCGTTCGTGCGCGCCGACGGTTCACGTCTCAGGCAGGTGGTCGTTAACATGATCAGTAATGCGTATCATGCGCTTAAAGCGAAGCCGGGCGATTCCGTTGAACGGAAACTTTTCAGAATCAGCGCGCGCCGGGCCGGCAAGAACGGCGAACTTGTGCGCGTAGAGTTTTATGACAACGGCGTCGGGATCAAACGCGAAGACCTGAGTAAAGTATTCGACCCGTTCTTCACAACGCGCCGGGAAACGGGTGGCACTGGCCTGGGCTTGAGTGTGAGCTTCGGCATCATTCGCGATTTCGGCGGCACGATCAACGTAGAAAGCGAGGTCGGAAAATTCACACGATTCACCATTGAGCTGTCCGCGGTCGATGCGTGGGAGGCTGAATACGTTTAACTGCAATTGTAGGGGCGGCACTCCGTGGCCGCCCGTTTCACGGATAATAAATGTTCGAACCACGGGCGGCCTCTAAAAATATGCATAAAGTTTTACTCGTAGACGACGAGCCCAGCATTCGTCTAACAATGGGCGAGTTCCTGAAGCGCGCCGGCTACTCCGTGTTAACAGCATCGGATTATGACGGCGGCGCAGTGCACAACGCTGAAGATCTGGACGTCGCCGTAATCGACATCAACCTGCCCGGCAAAAGCGGTATCCAGTTGCTTCAGAAACTGTGCAGCGCTGAAGTATATGTTCCCGTCATCATGATCACGGGTGAACCGAATTTGTCCGTGATACCGGAAATTGTGCGGTCGGGCGCCTACGACTTCATCGCCAAACCAATCGTGAAAGACGTGTTACTCAACGCCGTCGGCCGAGCGGCGGAGAAGAAGCGACTAACCGACGAGAAGCGCAGACTGGAACAAGAGATAAAACGGTACGCCGAAGAACTCGAGATGCGCGTCGACGAGCGCACCGCCGAGCTCATCGAAACGCACAAACGGCTCGTCACTCAGGAACGCATCGCGGCCCTCGGACGCGCAGCCGCTCAGGTAGCTCACGAGGTGAAGAATCCGCTCGCCGGGTTGCTGCTTTACTCAATGCACCTTAAAAGCAAAGCCGGCAACTTTTCGGAAGGCGAGGCTTATCTCGTAGATAAGATCGTAGAGACTATCAATCACCTTATCAGCAGGGTCGAACAGATCCTCGGCTTCGCGCGCCCGGTCAATCTCACTCTGCATTCCGGAAATTTGAACCCGATTATTAACGACATTCTCGAGTTATTGCGGCCACAGTTAACAGCAAACAAGGTTGAAGTGCGTCTCTCTATCGGCGAGGCTGCTTACGCAATGATCGACGAAAGCTCGATGCGTGGGGCTTTGATGAATCTCATACTAAATGCCATCGAAGCTATGCCGCATGGCGGCACCTTGAGTATCACGGTGGACCAGACTGATGAGACGCTTCGAATCGAAATAGTTGACACCGGTTCGGGAATCAGCGAAGAGGAAGTGAAAAAGATCTTCGAGCCTTTCTATACGACCAAGGAGCAGGGGCTCGGTCTCGGTATGCCTTACTCCAAAAAGATCATCGATCAGCACGGCGGAACTATTTCTCTTGATAGCCAACCGGGTGAGGGAACGACGATCAGCATCGCGCTGCCGGCAGGAAAGAAGGACGCTGACGATGCCTCCTAAGACGCCTCCCAGGAATCCTGTTAGCCGCATACTCGTGATTGACGACGAGCAAAGCGTCACGGATGCGCTGCGCTTTATCCTGACTGAGTCGGGACATCACGTAGACGCGGCCCAAAGCGGCGCCGACGCGAAGGAGTTTCTCAAAGGCCCTCCCTACGATCTGGTTTTCACCGACCTGCGCCTCCCCGACGCCAACGGCATAGAGTTACTGACTCTTATCAAAAGCGACACGCCTGAGACCGAGGTCATTGTGATGACCGCACACGGCTCGATCGAGATCACTATCGAAGCCATCAAAGGCGGCGCCTTCTACTACATCGAAAAACCTTTCACGCCGCACCAGGTGACGACGCTGATCGAACGCGCGTTACAATTCGAGGCCATCAAGCGCGAGAACCGTAGTCTGAAGAGTGCGCTGCCCGATGCTGACGATTTCGGGATCATCGGCCGTGACCCAAAGATGCGGCAAATCCACTCCGTCATCCGCACTGCGGCGCCGTCTGAAGCTTCGGTGTTAATAGAAGGCGAGTCAGGAACGGGTAAAGAGTTGATCGCGGCGGCCTTTCACTTTCAGAGTCCGCGCGCGGAATTTCCTCTTACGCGCATCAACTGCGCGGCAATCCCGCAAGATCTGCTCGAATCCGAGTTGTTCGGGTATCGAAAAGGCGCGTTCACCGGGGCCGATCGCGACAAACGTGGATTGATCGAAGCGACGGCCGGCGGCACTTTGCTCCTCGATGAAATCGCCGAGATGCCGCTCCACCTTCAAACGAAGTTACTCCGTGTGCTACAGGAGCGACAACTCCGCCGACTCGGCGACGAACAGGAGATCAGCGTCGATTTCCGTCTGGTCTCGTCGACCAATCGAGATACAGCAGAGATGATTCGCGAAGGCGCGCTCCGCAAGGATCTCTACTTTCGCATCAGCACGATCAAAGTGAAATCACCTCCGTTGCGTGAACGACTCGACGACGTACCGCTGCTTGCAAACCGCTTCCTCGAGCATTACGCGGAGAAGTACAAGAAGCGCATTCGCGAGATTTCGACACCGGCGTTTGCGCTGCTGATGCGTTACGACTGGCCCGGGAATGTACGCGAGCTCGAGAGCGTGATCGAGCACGCCGTGCTCTTTGCAACGGAAGACAAGTTGACGCCCGAGTCTTTACCGGAACATCTTCATAGCGCCCCGCAAGGCGAGTTCCGCTGCATCATCCCGCCGTATTTCACGATGGAACAGATCGAACGTGAAGCGATCGCGCAAACGCTCGAACGCACCGGAGGCAACATCAAAAGGACCGCCGAGATCCTCAAGTACCACCGCCCGCGGCTATATCGAAAAATGAAAACCTTCGGCCTCCGCGGCGGCACCGACACCGAATAATAAGTGTTCCGCCGTGGAACATTCTCCCCTCACGTCAACCAAGTTGGAACACTCAGAATAGCCACAAAAAGGCACAAAAGGCACAAAAAGTTCAGCGAAATCATTTTGTGCCTTTTGCGCTTTTTTGTGGCTTCATATTTGCTCAAGCTCACGCATCTGAGATGAACTTCCGATGAAGCCTCGCCACCAGTAGGTCCGCGCGGCCCGCACAGCAAACTCAAGATACAGCTTCTTTATTGAGGGAAAATTCTATGAAAATCAGAAATGCCTTGCGGCACTCGCAGGCAATCTTCTCGTCCTGCTGCGCCGCACTTGTCGTGCTGATCGCCGCGCCGGGCGCGCACGCTCAAACGGCGACGTGCCAGCGGACGGTAAAGGCTGATGTGGTCGCGTTGGACCAGGCCTTAATTTATAACCGTCTTGGTGCTATCAACCCCGCAGGTATGATCTACGCACTGAAGCGCGATGTCGTCGCCATTGATCCCGCGAAGGGTTTAGTTGCCGGTAACGTTCAACTGCGCCCAGGGAAACGCCCGCGTCCGATCGCATTGCGCATGAACGTCGGAGATTGTCTCCAAATCAACTTTACAAATCTCCTGGCGCCAGACGCGGCAGACGTTAATTCATTCGCCGCGAACAACGCGCCTGCTACACGCACGGCTTCAGCGCACATCATGGGTCTGAACCTCGTCGGCACGATTGCCTCTGACGGCTCAAACGTCGGACAGAATCCCAGCAGTCTTGTTAACCCCGGCGCTTCAACCACTTATACCTACATTGCACAACGCGAAGGAAATCACCTGATCTATTCAACCGCCGCAACGACTGGCGGTGAAGGCGATGGTGGCTCGCTGGCGATGGGTCTCTTCGGTTCCGTGAACGTCGAGGCAAAAACCGCCGAGTGGTATCGCTCGCAGTTAACTGCTGAAGAAATGGCGCTCGCGACTGCGAAGAACGCGGATGGTACACCGAAGAAAACACCAGGTGGACAGCCGATTCTCAACTACGACGCGGTTTATCCGGTGGGACATCCCAAAGCCGGTCTACCGATCGTGAAGATGCTCGATGCCAACAACAACATCGTGCACACGGACCTGAATGCTGTTATCACCGGTCCGAACAAAGGTCGCTTCGCGGCAGGCACCTACAAACCAAATGCTGTAGAGCCCGATCGCGATCAGCCGTTCCGCGAGTTTACCGTCGTCTATCACGACGAGATCAAAGCAATCCAGGCATTCCCGCAGTTTGAAGATCCCGTTCTTTCGCACACGCTTTACAGCGTTAAAGACGGATTTGCTATCAACTACGGCACGGGCGGTATCGGCGCGGAAATTCTTGCCAACCGGCTCGGCGTCGGCCCGATGGCCAACTGTACTGAATGTAAGTACGAAGACTTCTTCCTGTCAGCGTGGGCTGTAGGCGACCCGGCGCAGATCGTCGACGTCCCGGCGAACACGACTGACGGCAGCGGCAATTTGATCAAAGGCGCGAAGGCGACGAAGGTCCTCTTCCCCGACGATCCATCAAACGTTCACCACAGTTACATCAACGACCACGTTAAGATGAGAGTGGTCCATGCCGGTCCGAAAGAGCACCACATCCACCACTTGCACGCGCACCAGTGGTTGAATACCCCTGACAGCGACAACTCAAGCTATCTCGATAGTCAGGCCATGGGGCCCGGCTACTCGTTTACTACCGAGATCGCGCACGGCGGCTCCGGCAACGCTAACAAGACCCCGGGCGACTCGATCTTCCACTGCCACTTCTACCCGCACTTCGCACAGGGTATGTGGGAAATGTGGCGCTCGCACGATGTGTTTGAAGCAGGCACGCAGCTCGACGCCGATGGCCGTCCAGCCAACGGCGCACGCGCACTGCCTGATGGTGAGATTGCCAAGGGCACTCCGATTCCCGCACTCGTGCCACTGCCGACTATCGCGATGGCTCCAATGCCGACCGCGACGTTCAAGGGCTATCCGTTCTACGTTCCGGGCGTCGCCGGACACCGTCCGCCGCACCCGCCGCTCGATACCATCGACGATGGTGGTCTGCCGCGTCACGTCATTGTTGGCGGCGAGGCCGAGAGCGTCGAGACTCGTCTCGACTTCAGCAAAGAGATCTTAGTCGCGCAAGCCAAGGCGGTTCCCGAGACGGGAACACCGGACGAGATTGCGGCGATGAACTTCCACGCGCAGAAGCAGGTTGCGAGCTTCAAGCCTGATGGCACTGCTGCCAGCTACGCGCTGAACGGTCTCCCAGCGAAGCCGGGAGCGCCGTATGCGGATCCATGCCGCGACACTGCCGGGAATGCTTTTGGTAATCCGCGTCTGTACAAAGGCGCTGCGATTCAGCTTGATCTCAAGGTGAACAAAGCCGGCTGGCACTTCCCGCAGTCGCGCATTCTCGCGCTGTGGGGTGACGTAGCTCCGACTCTGGCGGGCACTCGTGCACCGGAGCCGTTATTCTTCCGTGCCAACACGAACGACTGTATTACGTTCCAGCACACAAACCTGACACCGCACGTTTACGAGCTCGACGACTTCCAGGTGCGCACGCCGACCGACATCATGGGTCAGCACATTCACCTCGTGAAGTTTGACGTGACCTCGTCCGACGGCGCGGGTAACGGTTTCAACTATGAAGACGGCACGTTCGCGCCCGGTGAAGTTCTCGAGCGCATTCATGCCATCAACGCCGGCGGCGGTTTGCAGGCTTTCAATAGCACGACGAAAACTCAGCTAACAGCCAGGGCGCACCCGTTCTTCGGCACGCTCGGCGCACAGACAACCGTGCAGCGCTGGTTCGCTGACCCGACCCTGAATCTGGCGGGCAAAGACCGCACGCTCGGTACTGTCTTCACGCACGATCACTTTGGACCTTCGACGCACCAGCAGGCTGGTCTCTATGCCGGTCTGGTGACGGAGCCTCAGGGTTCTGTTTGGAAACACAATGAAACCGGCGCAACGCTTGGTGGACGCTTCGACGGCGGCCCGACGACGTGGCAAGCGGTCATTCAGACGCAGAACACCGCGGACAGCTATCGCGAGTTTCTGCTCGAGTTTGCCGATTACACACTGGCTTACAAAGCCGGTGGCGGTATCAACGGCGCAGGTCAACCCATCCCCGATCCGGCCAACTCTATTAACCCGCCGGTGAGAGATGAGGCTGCGCTGCCGATCAACATTCAGAAAGCTCAAGTATGTCCCGGTGGCGTACCGCTCCCGTGTCCTGAAGCAGTCTCGGCTGCCGACCCTGGCACGATGGTGGTCAACTACCGCAACGAGCCTGTCGCACTGCGTGCGCAGGATCCTGCGACAAACACGCAGGCCGCTGGCGACGCAGGCGATCTCTCGCACGTCTATCGTTCGGATATCACGCGTGCGAATCCGGATCTAAACCAACAACCAGGGTTCTACCCGAACCTGACTAACGGTCTCCAGGGCGGCGACCCGTTCACTCCGATGATGCGTGCGTATGAAGCCGACAAGGTGCAAGTTCGCGTTCTCGTCGGTGCACACGAGGAAGGTCATAACTTCAGCATCCACGGTAACAAGTGGCTGTATGAACGGTCAGAACCGAATTCGGGCTACCGCAACTCGCAGATGATGGGCATCTCCGAACACTTCGAGTTCGAATTGCCAGGCTTGGGCGCAGTGAAGGGTGGCAGTCCATTTGTCGATTACCTGTA
This sequence comes from Pyrinomonadaceae bacterium, assembly GCA_035275005.1. Lineage (GTDB taxonomy): Bacteria > Acidobacteriota > Blastocatellia > Pyrinomonadales > Pyrinomonadaceae > PSRF01. Next base: position 9,047 of record DATENQ010000547.1, read on the forward strand.
TCAACCGGGTTCCTCTGTTGATAACCAGTGGAATGGCGTATGGGGTCTACTGCGCGCTTATAACGGAGGCGAGGGCCTTCAGCCCGACCTGCAGCCGCTGCCGAACAATTCAGACGGCAAGGCTGACAGCGCCGTTAATAAAGCCGATTTCCAGGGTGTGTGCCCCGTCAACGCACCTTCGCGCAAACTCAGCGTCACTGCTGTTGCTGCACAGAACGCGCTGCCCAACGGTACGCTCGTTTACAACAATCGCACGAATCAGGGCGGCACACTGCACGACCCGACGGCGATTCTGTATGTCCGTTCGACTGACCTCGATGGTACGACTGGCAAGCTTAAGGCTAACGTCCCGGTCGAGCCGCTCGTACTGAGAGCCAATGCAGGCGACTGTATTGAGCTCACTTTGCAGAACAATCTTCCCGCGAATCTTCAAGACCTTCCCGGTTGGAACACCCTGCCGATGATCGTCGAAGGATTCAACGCCAATCAGGTGAAGCCGTCCAACCAGGTCGGTCTGCATCCGCAGTTGGTCACGTTCGATGCGTTGACAAGCGATGGCGCGAACGTGGGCATGAACGTTCAGAATGCGATCTCCAAGGGCCAATTGGCGCCGGGAACAACCCAGACGGCCGCTCCGGGAGAAGTCATCAAGTACAAGTGGTACGCTGGTGACGTCCGCATGAACGGCACGACGAAGGTTGCCACGCCGGTTGAGTTTGGCGCGACCAACCTGATCTCGTCAGACCCGATCAAGCATTCGAACAAGGGCGCTATTGCCTCGCTCATCATCGAGCCGCAGGGTGCGACCTGGATTGAAGACACAAACTCGCGCGCGCAGGCGACCGTCAGCAAGACCGACGGCACCTCGTTCCGTGAATTCGTGCTCCAGTTCCAGACCGACATCAACCTGCGTCGTAGTGAGCTGTCAGGTGATGCGGCCGCGGTGCCGAACGTTGCGGGTGAAGAGGATGCTGAAGACTCCGGTCAGAAGGCCCTCAACTATCGCAGCGAGCCGATGTGGAAGCGATTGGGCTACGAGCCTGATACGCCACTCGAGCAGACACGTGCGTTTGACTATACGAACTCGTTGTCGAACGCGCAGGTTAACGGCGACCCTGTAACGCCAGTGTTCACGGCCAAGGCTGGAACGCCTGTTCGCTTCCGCGTGCTCAATTCAAATGGTCACGCGCGCAACAACGTGTTCCAGGTTCACGGTCACATCTGGCAGCAGGAGCCGTACATCAACAACTCGACCCAGATTGGCAACAATCCGCTCTCCGAGTGGAAAGGCGCCCAGCAGGGTCACGGCGCGTCGAATCACATGGATGTTGTCCCTGTGAGCGGTGCCGGCGGCGCACGGGCTGTTACGGGTGATTACCTGTACCGCACGCAGTCGTCCTTCCAGTTCGACAACGGGCTGTGGGGCATCTTCCGCGTGACACCGTAACGCTTTAGATCAGCCACAAAAAGGCACAGAAGGCACAGAGGGAAACCCCTCTGTGCCTTTTGTGCTTTTTTGTGGCCCCTACTTCTTGTGATCCAAGCTGTGGCAGAACCCGTCCCGATTGTTCCACTGCGGAACACATCTTTTTCACTAATTCTTGCCGTTCATACACATTTGCAAAGGTTAGCGCAAAGGCACAGTCCTTGCTCTAAGGGGGGTGCGCATTGAAACCATGTTCCCGAGCGGTTGGTAACAGCGCTAATCCACCAGATGAAGGAAGATATTAAATCAATGATGAAGAAGATTTCGTTCGCCGCAATCGTTTGTGCATTCGCTATGTTCGTCGCTGCCCCGTTGGCTCACGCGACCACCGTAGGTGAAGTTCAGGCAATGATCGCCTCTTTGAAAACAAAGACCGAGGGCGTGATCATTACAGGCAAAGCTGCCGATAAAGATAGAGCCGGCTTGCTTGGTAAACTCAACGAAGCCAGCCTCAAAGTAGATCAGGCTAAATTCTGCGACGCAGTCGCGAAGCTCAATGACTTCAAAGCGAAGGTCAATCAACTTATTGCAGCCGGTAAAATCAACCAGGATCCCGCCGCCGGTACGACCGGTCAGGACCTTCTGAATGACGCCGACGCGATCATTAAGTCGCTCAACGAGCTTCAGACGCAGAGCACCGGCGTACCCTGCGCTCTCTAAACAACTCTAAACTCAAACGAAGTATTTTCACGCAAAGGCGCAAAGGTGCAAAGAAGCCCTTTGATACGCGGCAGCGCTTTGCGCCTTTGCGAGAAATCTTCCCGGTACCTCATAAAACTAGATAACGATGAAAACGATTATGGACTCGCTTGCCTCGGAAACGAACCAGAAGTACCAGACGACCGACCTGACGTTAACCAGCTTTCTGCGCTGTCGTGGCTTTGCAATCGACAACATCAAGCAGAACAACGGTCGCACACTTTTTATTTTCCAGGAATCGCCGGAACTGCGTCGCGCGATTCTCGACTACGCCAACGACGCCGCCATCTCTGTCAGATCTTTCTGCAGCACGATGCGCGACTTGAAGGCGATCACGCGCGTTTTGTTATTTTTCTTTGCCGCACTGGCAATCACGAATTCCGCATCGGCACAGCAAACACCCACTCCACAAAAGGTCGAGCGCGAAGGAGTCGAGGTAGAATTCACAATCGAGCCGATCAAAGAAGCAGGCAAGCCCTCCGAGCTGATGGAGGCAAAAGAAGCTCTTGTTCGTTTCAAGATTTACGACAAAGCGAGCAAGACCCCACTCTCGGGAGTGAAACCGGCTGTCTGGTTGTCACAACGTGAGGAGAGTGGAACTGATGAAAAGGCTTGCCGCGAAAAAGTCCAATCGTTTCTCCAGGGCAGTCTTCGCTCGCGCCCTGATGTGGATCTGAATACCTACTACCTGCTCGCGCTAAACGAGGAAGCGAATATCTCCGTCATCGATCCGCTGCTTGGTTTTGGCTCGAGCAAGCTCCTGACGCTCATTATGTTGAAGAGTCCTGGTGAAGACTGGGCGCAGAAGAGCAGTGACGAACAGCTTTTCGTAAGCATGCCGCTCAGTAATCAGATCGCTGTCGTCGATACCAATACATGGAAAGTCGTCACCAACGTTGATGCGGGCGTGAAGCCGGCACGCGTTCGGTTGCAACCCGATGAGCGATATCTCTGGGTTGGTAACGAAGGTGGCGTGACGGTAATTGATACCACCACGTTGAAGGTGGTGGGCCAAGTGGCAACTGGAAAAGGACAGCATGAACTCGAGTTCAGTGCTGATAACCGGTTCGCATTCGTCACCAACGAGGACGACGGCACTCTTTCAGTTGTCGACATTCAGAAGCTCGCGAAAGTCAAAGATCTCAAGACGGGCGCTCCGGCCACGTCAGTCGCTTTCTCAAAGCTCGGCAACGCGCTTTACGTGGTGAACGAAGCCGACGGAAGCATCACTGTTGTCGACACGCGCGGCCAGCAAATCGCGACGCGTATTCAAGTGAAACCGGGTGTCAGGAATGTGCGCTTCGCACCGGGCGGTCGTTGGGGTTTCGTGCCGAATCCGAAAGAGAATGTGGTTTACGTTTTCGATGCTTCGACAAACCGTCTGGCCCATACGATCAGCGTGGAAAACGGTCCCGATCAAGTCGCGTTCACTGACACGTTTGCGTATGTCCGTTCAAGCGGTTCGACTGAAGTCAGCATGGTCCGTCTCGGCACGTTGACGGCCCAACCCGACATCGCAAAATTCCCCGGTGGGCAGACCGCGCCCGCGGAGGCGGAGGTCGAGAGCAGCGCCGATGTCATGGTGCCGGCTCCGGAAGGAAACTCGGTCTTACTCGCGAATCCGGCTGACGGCGTTATCTATTACTACTCGGAAGGCATGGCCGCTCCGATGGGTAGTTTTCAGAACTACCGCCGCAAGCCGCGCGCGGTGGCGGTGGTCGATCGATCGCTGCGCGAAACCACTTCGGGCGTTTACACCACGACGACGAAGTTGCCGAAGAGCGGCATCTACGACGTCGCGTTCCTGCTCGATTCGCCGCGTCTCACGCACTGTTTCAGTGCCGAGGCGAAGCCGAATCCGGATGTGCCGCGCGAAAAACAAGTCGCCGTTCGAATCGAGTATTTGAACAAGGACATGCAACTACCTGTCGGAGAAAACTACAAGCTCCGGTTCAAGCTCATCGACACCACAACGTCTAAAGCAAAGAGTGATGTGAAGGACGTGCGCGTGCTGACGATGCTGACGTCGGGAACCTGGCAGAAACGTGACTTCGCACAGTCAGTCGGCGATGGCGTTTATGAGCTCGACATAAAAGTTCCGCAAAGCGGAATGTATTTCATCTTCGTCGAGAGCCGATCGCAGGGAGTGAGTTTCCGGCAACTGCCTTATCTGACGTTACAAACTACATCGACAACTGCAGCGAACAAACAATGAACTGTAGGGGTGGCCCTCCGTGGCCACCCCAGCGTAAGAAGTCGAAGACTGGGGTGGCCACGGAGGGC
>DATENQ010000548.1:0-3950 GCA_035275005.1 Pyrinomonadaceae bacterium
TCCGCTTCCGTGCGGTTTCCACTGTTCTTAGAACGTCACATCGCGATCTCGTCGCACACATCGTGCTCTGGCCGTTCGCGTCTTTGCTCTATCTTTACAACTGTATCGTCGCTGGTTTTTCGCGGCGCATCGAGTGGCGCGGCATTACCTATGAATTGAAATCACCGGGGGAAGCTGTCATTATCTCCCGCAAGCCTCAATGACCAACAAAGCCGTACAGTTCGTGCAGTTGTTGCGATCGTCGAAACGCGAAAGGCGACTCGGCACGGTGATCCTGTTCGTCACTTCGCGTTGCAACGCGTTCTGCCAGACGTGCTTCTATCACGAAGAGTTGAACCAGCCGGGCGACCTGACGTTTGCGCAGATCGAAAAAGTCTCCCGCACGATGCCACCGATCACGGATCTCTGGCTCTCTGGCGGCGAGCCGACGTTGCGACGCGATCTTTCGGACGTTATCGATCTCTTTGTTACCAACAACGGCGTCAATCGCATCATCATCCCGACTAATGCACTGATCAAGTCACGCGTTTACGACGTCGTGGATCGCGCGCTCGGAAACAATCCGCACATCGATCTCTATCTGAACATCGCGCTCGACGGCTACGGCGAGACGCACGATCGCATCCGCGGTGTGCCGGGCAACTGGGAGAAGGCGCTCGACTGCATCGAGTCGCTCTATCCGCTTAAGGCACGATTCACGGATCGTTTTCGTCTCAACGTCAACACGGTCGTGTGCGCGGAAAACTATGCCGAGATCGAGATGCTCTCGGAGTTTATGTGGGAGAACTACCGTTTAGACGGCCAGTATTTCAACATCATTCGCGGGGAAACACTGGTTGGCGAAGAGATCAAGCAGGTGCCGCCGGAAGTCCTCCCGGCGATGTACGCGCACGTTTCGAAACTGACGAAACGTTACGGCGAGCGCATGTTTGCAGCAGACGATCGGAGCAAGCGCTTTGTGAAGAATGCCGTTTACGCCGGCACCATCATTACTCACTACCGCACACAGCACGCGAACTTCCAGCAACCAACCCCGTGGGCGTTTCCCTGCACGGCAGGCGAGACCACGGCCGTCATCGATTACAACGGCGACGTCCGTGCCTGCGAGTTGCGAGAGAAGTTTGCGTCACTTGCTGATTTTGATTACGACTTTGGCGCGCTCTGGTCTGCGAACGAGCGGCGGCAGGAACTGGCGCAGATCGACGGCGGCAAGGCGTGTTGGTGTACCCACGTCTGCTTTATTCACGACTCGATGCGCCATTCGCGCCGGTCTTTGCTCTACGAGGTTCCGCGGAACTACCTGACACGCGAAAGCTGGTGAGCCGTGGCGGATCAGGACGAGAATCGAAAGAGTGGTTTCGCTTATGCTGCCGGCATTGCGTTATTTGCTGCGGTAGCTTCCTTCTGCGCGCTGGGCTGGTTTTTGGACAAGTGGTTTGGAACCCAACCCTGGCTGCTGATCGGCGGCATCATACTCGGCTCCGCCGCCGGTCTCTTCGAATTCGTCCGCTTGAGTTCTAAAACCTACTAATTGCTTCTCGAAGTCGGGTCAGTTTGAGTATGTTTCACGCAAAGACGCAAAGGAGCAAAGAAACGGTTCAATACCCTTTGCGAACCTTTGCATCTTTGCGCCTTTGCGTGAGACGTGCACTCCGAGCTACGTGCTCGACAATTCACTAAAATCCCAGTTAAAATCACCAGCTTCGCGCATGCACGACTCCATTCACACACGTGTGTTTCGCACTATGGCGCTGACGACTGCTTTCGCCGTGGCAGTCTCTGCATTCGTTGCGCCGTGGCGTGTGACGACCGGCCTTTTAATAGGTGGTTTGCTGGCGCTGTTCAGCCATAACTGGCTCAAAAACTCCGCTGCGGCAGCAATTAACTTGTCAGCGGTCGGCGGTCAGCCGCAATTGCGGCTCGCACAGTTCGTGCTCCGTTACGTAGTAATCGGCGCGGTTATTTTCTCAGCCTACACGCTGGACCTTATTTCACTGCCCTTCGTCTTCGTAGGTTTGTCAAGTTTTGTTGTAGCAATATTTGCCGAAGCTTTAAGAGAGTTCTACTTCGCGATTATCGAGCGAGAGGAAACTAGTTGATGTTCTTGTTGGCAGAAGCCGCGGAAGGCGCTCACAAAGCCGCCGAACATGCCGAAGAGGCGGAGCACCACGCGCCTATCATTGTGCAGTTGGTCAATAGCTGGTTCGGCGAGCCCGCACTGGCGTTTGAGCTGAAGTACACCAAACCGATCTGGGACAAAGTGCTCGGCTGGTTCGGCAGCACGCCTGAAGCCGCCTTTGGTCCATACACGGCGGAGAACGCGATTCCCTGGTACACGGTGATGTTCTTTATCGCGTGTATCTTGAGCATGGTGATCATCTGGATCCTGAAAGGGAAGCTTTCCGAGAGTGAACCGGGCCACGGCCAGCAGACACTGGAACTCAGTGTCCTCGCCGTTCGGAACATGATTCAGGACATTATCGGTCCACATGGTTTGAAGTACTTCCCCGTGGTGATGACGTTTGCGGTGCTGATCCTCGTGTCGAACTTGATGGGTCTGTTCCCACTCTTCATGAGTCCCACTTCCGCGACCAGCGTTACGTTCGCGCTCGGCTTGGGCTCGTTTCTTTACTACAACTTCATCGGGATCAAAGAGAATGGACTCCTTGGTCATCTGAAACATCTTGCCGGACCAATCTGGTGGATTGCACCGCTGATCTTTCCGATCGAGTTGATCAGTAATCTGATTCGTCCGTTTTCACTCGGCATTCGTCTTTTCGGTAACTTGTTTGCGGACGAGAAGGTGCTGGAAACGTTGTCGCAGTTGGCGCCGCCGGCAACGTGGTTCGCGCCGATCGCGCTGATGCCGCTGAGCGTATTCGTGGCGTTGATTCAGACATTTGTTTTCATACTGCTGTCGCAGCTTTATATCAGTGAAGTGTCGCATCCGCCGCACGATCCACACACGGCGCACGGCGAAGACCACTACGAGGGCGACGAATACATCGCTCCGGTTCTTACTTAATTGGCATTATCCGTCCGCCGATTACGCAGAAGAACCCCTGTGTACTCGGTGGATACAGCGCGCGGTGAGCGGTGTGGTCAAACGTGACCACAAACGTTATCGCGCAAGTCCAGACCCATTCGAGAGCCGGACCCATTCATAGCAAGTCAGGTCTGTTTCGCAGGAGCGCCGTTGTAAGAGGGGCGGTGGATACCGGATGCAGGCGAAATAATAAACGTCGCGGCTTGGAGGAGGAAACAATGAGCAGATTTAGAATGTTGCTGTTCGCGGTGGTAGGCATTCTCATGAGTGGCATGACCGTGTTTGCGCAGGCGGTAGGTGAAGCCGGCGACAATGCGAACTCGGTCAGCAAGTATCGCGCGTTGGCCGCGGGCGTCGGTTTCGCGATCGCGGTGTTTGGTGGCGCGCTCGGACAGTCGCGCATCGGCGCGGCAGCGTGTGAAGGCGCGGCCCGCAATCCTGGCGCCGCCGGACGTATTCAGACGATGATGATTCTCGGCCTGGCGCTAATCGAGTCGCTGGTGCTTTTCGCGTTGCTGGTAGTCTTCGCGGTAGTCAAACCGAGCTAACGGCGCGGAGATAAATTCTTGATACGAGCGGGATACCATCTCGCTCGTATTTTTTTATTACGGTGTGATAGGCTGACTTTGATGAAGAAGTGTCCGAAATGTGGAGTTGAATATCCGGAAACAACGACGCTTTGTCCGGCGGACGGAGTTGCGCTCGAGAAGGAAGGCGATTCACTCATCGGCACTACGCTTGCCGGCAAGTACCGCATCGATGCACGCCTCAACGAAGGAGGCATGGGCACTGTCTATCGCGGCACACACGTGCTGATGGATAAAACCGTCGCCGTCAAGGTGCTACGTCCCTCGCTTGCTGCCGACGAAAAGATCGTGGCGCGCTTCTCGCGAGAAGCACGCGC
>DATENQ010000549.1:0-4142 GCA_035275005.1 Pyrinomonadaceae bacterium
AGGATATCTGGTTGATGGGCGGCGGCGAGCTCATTGCTTCCTGTCTCGACGAGGACGTGATCGACGAGTTCGTCATCAGTGTAGTTCCGATCTTTATTGGTGATGGCATTCCACTGATAGCTCGTCGCCACCGTCACGTGCCTCTGGAGTTACAGTCGACCGAACGCTTCGAGGATGGACTGGTCCAACTGCACTACCGCGTTCAGTAATCTAAGCGTCGCCGGCTTCGTCGCCAGCCCGGCCACGCTTCGCCGCCGAATTTATCCCGTGTGGTTGCGGCAGAGCCGAAGATGATGGAGTCAAAGTTCTGGATCGCCGTTGATCTCGCCTATTTTCAGGGGCAGTTGCAGCAGTAAACGACTTAAAGGGGGTCAGTACCGGGGGCGGTACTGACCCTTTTCATATGTTTATCGCGAAGTCACCTGAATGGTCGCCGTAGCGGTGTTCCCCGCCTGGTCCAACGCACGTGCCTGAAGCTGATGAGTAGTTCTCGAATTCGGCACACTCCAGTTGCAGCTATAAGGCGCCGTCGTATCGCTACACCGCAAGACGCCGTTAACCAAAAACTCGACACGCGTGACACCAACGTTATCATTCGCAGTCGCAGTGATCGTGACCGTCGATTTACGCGTGACGATCGCGCCGTCCGCCGGGTTCGTGATCGAAACAGTTGGCGGAATGGTATCACCGCCGCCACCGCTTCCATCGAAGCCGATGCGGTTCACAGAGCCTGCACCAGTGCCTGCACTACGCGCCAGGTAGTAAAGAAATCCGTCCGGCGAAACCTTCAGATCGACCGGCGCCGAAATGCCGGTCGCGAAATCCGAGACCGCATTTCCGTTCGCTGGATCGAGTCTCCTAATCCAGCCGCCACAGAAATCCGCGAAGAAATAGTTGCCGATAAAATTTGTGGGAAACTGAATGGTCTGCGGATTATAAAAAGCGCCGCCCGTGATCGCGCACTGTGTCCCGGTGTTGTCGTAAGTGAAAATCGGATCGCGGAAACTCGGGTTCGATGGAAAGCAAAATCCTTCACAGTTGGGCCAACCGTAATTCGAACCAACAATACCGTCGTTAATCTCTTCAAACCGATCCTGACCGACATCGTTGATGAACATACGACCTGTTCCGGGTTGAAACGCGAACGTAAACGGATTGCGCAAGCCGCGCGCCCAGATCGAACGATTGTCTCCAGTGGTCTGATTGAAAAAAGGATTGTCGGTGGGGATAGTTCCGCTCGATGTGATTCGCAGCAACTTGCCGAGTCGTGTTGAAAGCGATTGCGCATTGTTTCCATTGGCATTATCGCCGAGGGCGATATAAAGATTGCCGTCTGGTCCAAAGTGAATCGCGCCGGCATTGTGGTTGGTGGCAGTGCTCAGGTTCGGCATCTCCATCAGGATCGTTTCACTGCCGGCGAGGGCGACATCGCCGGAGGCGGTAAAGCGGCTGACACGATTGTGCGCCGGAGTAGGCGAGGTGTAGTAGACGTAGATCAGTTGATTGGAAACAAAGTTTGGATCGAAGGCGACGCCCAGCAGTCCGCGCTCACCTTGTGAATCCACTGTGACGGTTAGAAAAGGTGTGGACAGCAAAACGCCATTCTTGATTACGCGCAACCTGCCGCCTTGTTCGCACACAAAAATGCGGCCGTCAGGAGCGAGAACCATCGCCGTGGGGTTAGTCAGGCCGGCGGACACGAGTGAATCGGTAAAGCCCGTCGGTACCGTGGCGCCACTGACAACGCGCGCGCTAGTGATAAAAAGCAACGAGGTTAGAATACACAGAGCTGATTTCATTTGAACCTCCCAAGTTAGAGATGAGCGAATTACCGGTCGGGGCGAGGGGTTATTGAGCTAAAACTGGGCAGGAGGTAGGGATAATACCCACTTTTGTTTTTCAAAAGTTTCGCGGGATGATTGTTCTTGTGCGATACTGCCTTCAACCTGGAGGACCACTGAAAGGAGAAATCGAGAGACATGCTTTCTCCATTTCTGATCTGTCTTGCGTTAATCACCGGCGCTCTCGTTCAGGAGAATCAGCAACAGAAGAAAACGGAAGCAGTTGCAGTTCCCGCCGAGACGGTTATGGTCACGGGACGCGTGGTCTACGAAGACACGGACCAGCCGGCGATTCGCCATCGCGTTCAACTCATTGCCTCCACCGCGCTCCTTAATCCTCGTACAAAGCTTTATATTCCTACGGCAATGACTGATGCGCGTGGTGACTTCACTATACGCGACGTATCCGCTGGTGAGTATTACGTTTATTCTGAACCAGTCGATAAGCGTGGTCACAGCATCCTCGAGCTCGTGCTCGCTCGGTCTGGCGACGATGATGCAGATGCCGCGAATATGGGCCAGTTCAAAAAAAATAACTTCAGAATCACTGTTGACGGTCAACGCAACGTCGAAGTTAACCTTCGCGTACCGAATCCACATTTAGGCTCGATTTCGGGAGTAGTCTTCGATGCCATGCACCAGCCCGCGGCTCGGGCAACGGTGCATGTTCTGAGTAAAGGCGAAGACTTTAGTAGCTTGTCCCTGCGCACTGATGATCAGGGACGGTATAAAGTTCGGTTGGTAAAAGGTGAATACACCCTGAGCGCCAGTCCACCTGCGAAAGACGGAGAAAGAAACCCGAGCTATCAAGGGTTGCCCGGAGCGACATACTTTCCCTCAACTCCACTCTTGAAAGACTCTCCTCCTGTGGCTGTCTTACCAGACGCCGACACCGCCAACGTCGATATCACGCTGATCGCAAGGGCGTTGCGCAGCCTCGCCGGAACGGTGAGAATTCGGGGCGATAACCGTCCTATTGCAAGTGCGAGACTGCGTTTGAGTCCAAAGCAGATCACCGATCCGGCGTCGGACACGTCAAGGGCTGCCTTTGCCGACAATCCGATGTCCGCGTACATGAGCTCAACTGATAAAAGCGGTCGCTGGTCTTTCTCCAACGTGCCTGACGGTTTGTACCTCCTTTCCGTCGAACCGAAGCAGGGCGAACCTGTGACGCCAAGATTTGTTCAGATAGAACAGGAGTTAACAGTTAACGGAAGCGACATTGAGGATTTGTTGATCGAAGTTTCGGAAGGCGCTCGACTTTCAGGCAGCGTAATACTCGAGGGCGGCGGCATCCAGCCGCGGCATATCAGCGTTAACGCCCTTGCTTACCAGCCGCACGCGAATTCATCGGTTACGGTCGATGAGACTGGAAAATTTGCGATGACTGGCGTGCCGACAGGTGAAATCGAAGTAAGTGCATTCGCTTCCCCGCGAGATAAATTCTATGTGAAGTCGATAGAAGCGAATGGACTCGACTTGTTGCGTAACAAGATTACGCTTGCCGAAAATACTGAGATCAGAGACGTACGGATTGTGATTTCGTCCAGCGTTGGCGTGATCACGGGACGCGTGCTTGCCGGTGATAAACCGGTTGCGGGAGCTAATGTGATGCTTCGTCGCACAGGCGATGACAAGCTTCGGTTGCTGGGTGGCACTCTGGCGACAGTCACGAATGACCGCGGAGTCTTCACCCTGAGCGCGGCGCCCGGAAATTATCTCGTCGTTGCCTGGCGCTCAGCCGATGGTCCAACGGCGCTTGAGACTGCGATGAGCAAAGCAATCAAAGAGCAGGGAACAGGACTTACATTGTCGGCGACTGATCGAAAGCAAATCGATATTCGCCTCCCTTAGTCGCTGGATTTTCATGCTTAGCCTCACGCAAAGGCGCAAAGGTGCGAAGAGATCGCAGAAAATAATGATCCGGAACCAATGAAACGTGTCCCTCGATTGTTACTCCTCAATACGACTCCAAACTAAGAGGAGCGTGAATGCTCGTAATCAGAGATCTGGTAAAGACTTACTCGAGCGGTGTTCAAGCACTCAAGGGACACCGCCTGGCAAATGCTTGATTACTTCGCGAAACTCAAAGGCGTCACAAACAAGAAAGAGCGTCACGCTTTGATCGACGCGCTGCTCGAGCGAGTAAATCTTTCGTCGGAACGTCAGCAGCGACTGGGCGAATTCTCAGGTGGGATGCGACAGCGTTTAGGTATCGCTCAGGCTCTCATCGGAGAACCGGAGCTAATCATCGTCGATGAACCGACGGCGGGACTCGATCCGGAAGAACGGGTTCGATTT
>DATENQ010000550.1:0-6058 GCA_035275005.1 Pyrinomonadaceae bacterium
GTTACGTCTCCATAAGTCATATAGGATGGTATGTCCTATAAGACTAACAGGGAGGCGGAGTGTTACAATGCGATAGAACTGTTCACGGCCCAGCTTAGTCGCGCAAATACTTTCACCTTCATGCCCGACAGCCCGAACAACCCAAACTCAGTCGATACGAATTCACTGCCTGAGTATATTGCCCATTATCGCATCTTACGGCGACTGGGCAAGGGTGGCATGGGCGAAGTACTGCTGGGCGAGGACACAAAACAGCACGGTCGCAAAGTCGCTCTGAAGGTGCTGCCGCCGGAAGTGACCAGGTCAGAGAGTCGTCTGCGCCGGTTCAAACAGGAAGCGCGCGCGGTCCTTGCGCTCAATCATCCAAACATTCTCACCATCTACGAGATCGGTCAAACAGCTGACACTCACTACATCGCCACCGAATACATTGAAGGCGAAACGCTGCGCCACTGTCTCTGGCGTGGTCCAATGAAACTCGACGAAACGCTCGGCGTCGGTATCCAGGTAGCGATGGCGCTCGAAGCGGCACACACCGCGGGCATCGTCCATCGCGACATAAAACCCGAGAACATCATGTTGCGGCAGGACAAGTTTGTCCGCGACCGATTTGTAAAAGTGCTCGACTTCGGGCTCGCGAAACTTACCGATCGCGACGCACCCACGACTGATCCCGAAGCAGTGACGATTCCGATTACGGAAACCAGTCCCGGCGCAATCATGGGAACCACCGGCTACATGTCGCCGGAGCAGGCGCTGGGCGACAACATCGACGAGCGCTCAGACGTTTTCAGTCTCGGAGTGGTGCTTTACGAGATGCTCGCCGGAGAGCAGCCGTTCAAAGGAAAGACTGACAGTCACACGCGCGTTTCGATCATCGATCACGAGCCGGTGCCACTGGTCCAACACGTTTCCAATGTTCCGCGGCAGTTTGAGCGCATCGTTTCGAAAGCGCTGGCGAAGGATCGGCTCAAGCGTTATCAAACAATCACCGATCTAAAAATCGATCTCGAACAGCTCCGGGACGAGCTTCACATTTCAGACACTCTCGAGCCGACGAGACAGGCAGTCCGCGACACGCAAGTTGATCTGCATTCCTCCGGACCGACGACGGTCAGAACGCAGGTCAACACTGTTGCCGACAGCACGACAGCATCGAGCGGCATTGATTACAAGCCTGCCTCGGGACGCAAGAAATGGGTTGCGTATGCGGCGGGCGTGCTGGTGTTGTTAATGATCGTGGTTGGCGTGATTATGTTTGCGTCGTCGTCACCGCCGATAAACTCGGTCGCCATTCTTCCGTTCGTAAACGATAGTCAAGATCCGAACGTGGAGTACCTGTCTGACGGCATTACCGAGAGCATCATCAACAGTCTCTCGCAGTTGCCAAATCTGAAAGTGATGTCGCGCAATGCGGCGTTTCGTTTCAAGGGATCGAGCCTTGACCCGGTGGAAGCAGGTCGCAATCTGAATGTCGGCGCCGTGCTGACCGGACGGCTCGTTAAGCGCGACGATCGTTTCGTGATCAAGACAGAGCTGATCAAAGTCGCGGATGGATCGCAGCTTTGGGGAGCGGAGTACAACAGCAGCCTGGCTGATATCTTCTCGGTCCAGGATGAGGTGTCGAGAAAGATCTCGCAGAGTCTGCGGCTGCGCCTGTCAGGCGAAGATGAAGAGAAGCTGGCCAAGCGTTACACCAAAGACACCGAGGCTTATGATCTCTATCTAAAGGGAAGATATTCCTGGAACCGTCGCAACGAAGAAGGTTTTCGCAACGGCATCGAATACTTCAAGCGCGCTGAAGAAAAGGATCCGACATTCGCGCTCGCTTTCTCCGGGCTTGCGGATTCATACGCGCTGCTTTGCGATATCGGTGTGGAGAGACCTGTCGACGAAATGCCTAAAGCCAAGGCAGCGGCGCAGAAAGCTGTCGATGCAGATCCGACGCTTGCCGAAGCGTACACGTCGCGCGCGTTCGTCAGGCTTTCGTACGACTGGGACTGGCTCGGAGCGCAGAACGATTTTCAGCAGGCGCTGAAGTTGAACCCGAAGTATCCGACAGCGCATCAGTGGTACGCCTCGTACTTGATGCAGATGGGCAAGTTCAGTCTGGCGAAGGCCGAGATTGAAGAGGCTCAAAAACTCGATCCGCTCTCGCCGATCATCAGCGCGAACAACGGCCTATATTCGTACTACCAACACAACTACGACGATGCGATCGCGAAGTATAAAGTGATGCTTCGCAGCGATCCGGATTTCTGGGTGGCGCGTCATTACCTGGCGCTCGCGTACGTGCAAAAAGGAATGCACCAGGAGGCGATTGCCGAGCTGCGCAAGCTGATCAAGGTGCCGGAGAGTGGTCCGATACCGGACAAGGTGATCGAAGCCGAGTCTGAAGCATCGGCATCGCTCGGGTTTGCGTACGGAATGGCAGGCAAACAAGCAGAAGCGCGCGCGATCATCGATCAGCTCGATGCGCTTTCGAAGCGTCGTTACGTCTCACCGCTGTATTTCGCGATTGTCTATGCCGGGATGAAAGAGAATGACAAGGCTATTGAATATTTAAACAAAGCCTACGAAGCACGGCATCCTGGCCTGGTGCTGATCCGGATCGAGCCGATGTTTGACGGGCTGCGTTCGGACGAGCGCTTCAAACAACTAATCAAGCGCTTCGAACCAATACCTTAAGAAAAATTAGCCACAGATTTACGCGGATAAACACAGATCAGAAAGCAGAAAAGATTTTCTGATCCGCGTTTATTCGCGTAAATCTGTGGCCAATAATTGCGACAACTCGGGCGGTAATGGGGATTCAAACTTTACGAATTCGTTTGTTTTCGGATGAGTGAATGCGAGTTTCTCGGCGTGCAGGAAGTGGCGTTTGAGGTTGCGGATGCGTGCGCGGAGTTGTGGATCCTGGATCATGTTGTCGCGCCCGCCCCCGTAAGTCTCATCACCAACCACAGGATGCTTCAGCCACGCGAGATGGACACGAATCTGATGTGTCCTGCCCGTTTTGAGCTCAACGTCGAGCAGCGTAAAGCGATCAAAGCTGTGCCGCACGCGATAAAGCGTCAACGCATTGCGCCCGCCACGCACGATCGCCATGCGCGTCCGGTTCGAGGGATCGCGCGCCAACGGCTGATCGATCTTTCCCGAGCCTGAAGCAACGCGCCCATGCACCAGCGCGGCGTAAGACTTGAACACCGTTCGATCGCGAAACTGATCGGAAAGATTTTCGAGCGCCGCCTCAGTCTTTGCGACAACCAGCAAACCTGACGTGTCTCGATCAAGTCGATGCACGATGCCAGGCCGTACGTTCGCGCCGGGAAGCTGTTGAAAGTGATACGCGAGTGCATTGGCAAGCGTGCCTGAAGGCGTGCCCGCCGCGGGATGGACCACCAGCCCCGCTTGTTTATTCACGATGACGAGGGTCTCATCCTCGTAAACAATCTCGATCGGAATGTTCTCAGGCGCGAAGACGTCCGCCGGAGGAGCGATCAACTCCACTTCGATCTCATCATGTTCGCGGAGTTTGTAAGAAGGTTTCGCGGGCTTACTGTTTACGAGGACGTCTTCATTTTCAATCAGACGTTGCAGTCGTGCACGGCTCCATCCCTCGATTTGTGAGGCGAGATACGCGTCGAGACGAATTCCGGCTTGATCCGCGGTAATCCGCGAAAATCTGTGGCTAAAACTACTATCCATTCCGACGTTCAAAATCTTTCATGAACGACACCAGCGCCTCACAACCCGCGCGCGGAAACGCGTTGTAAATCGACGCGCGAATACCGCCAACCGAGCGGTGCCCTTTCAACCCGTCGAGCCCCTGCGCCGTCGCCTCCGCGACAAACTTCTTCTCCAACTCTTCAGCCGGCAAACGAAACGTGACATTCATCGTCGAACGACAATCAACATCGGCATGACCACGATAAAAGTCAGTCGCGTCGATCGTGTCATAGATCAGCTGCGCCTTCTGATCATTCTCATGCTCTATCCCCGCCAGGCCGCCTTTTTCCTGCAACCATTTGCAAACCAGGCTGAGTATGTAAATGCCCCACGTGTTCGGTGTGTTGTAAAGCGACTTGTTCTCAACGTGAATGCGATAGTCGAGCATCGTCGGCAGGTTTTCGGGAATGCGCTGCAAAAGATCGTCACGCAGGATCACGAGTGTGACGCCGCTCGGTCCCATGTTTTTCTGAGCGCCGGCATAGATAATGGCGTATTTGTTAACGTCGATGGCGCGCGAAAGAATGTCTGACGATGCGTCCGACACGAGTGGAACATCGCCGACGTTGGGCTCACGTTTCCATTGCACGCCTTCGATCGTTTCGTTGCTGGTCATATGCACGTACGCTGCGTGCGGATTCAGACTCATCTCATCGCGCGAAGGCACGCGCGTGAAACCACCGTCAGCCATCGTCGCGGCAATGTTTACACCGCCGACTTTTTTCGCTTCCTTGACTGCTTTCTTGCCCCAGCTTCCCGTGAGCACGTAATCAGCGCTGCCTTCATGCGGTAAAAAGTTCATCGGCACAGTGGAAAACTGCAAGCTCGCGCCGCCCTGAAGAAAAAGGATGTGATAGTTACTCGGAATCCCCATCAGCTCGCGGAGACCCGATTCGGCTCGCCCGATGATCTCGTCAAACGTCTTCGAACGGTGACTGATCTCCATCACCGACATGCCCACGCCCGGCAGGCTGAGCATGTCGCGCTGAGCTTCTTCCAAAACCGGCACCGGCAAAACCGCCGGGCCCGCACTGAAATTAAAAATTCGTTCCGTCATTGCTGTCTCCCTTATTCTTCAAAACGCGAACGCAAAGCTTTACCCGCTACCTTAGTGACAAACGAGCGCGGAAAGAAACGCTCCGCTTCGACCGTAAGAAAGTTGGTCCATCCGGAGATGACTGTCGGTTTCTCTCGCGGCAACGCGCGCAACGCCGTTTCAACTACTTCCTCCGGCGTTTGGATTGTGCGCATCGGTGGACGATCGATTCCGGCGGCTTCGAAGAAGTTTGTTTCCGGCACGCCCGGGCACAACGCCATCACGTGAACACCGTGAGAGCGATTCTCTTCCCATAGTGCTTCCGAGAACGAGAGCACGAATGCTTTCGTCGCCGCATACGTCGCCATGTAAGGCACAGCCTGGAATGCCGCGGTTGAGGCGACGTTGATGATCGTGCCGCGCTTGCGATCGCGCATGGGCCCGAGGAAGCGGTGCGTCAGATCAACCAGAGCCCTGATGTTGAGCTGGAGCATGTCGAGCTCGTGATTGGGATCGAGTTTGACAAAATCGCCCATCGAGCCGAAGCCTGCATTGTTGATGAGCATCTCGATCTCGAGCTCTCGTTTTTGCGTCTCTTCGAAGAGCTGCGCGCCGGCGTCCGGAGATCGTAGATCGAGTGCGAGGTATTGCGCGCGAATGCTGGTCAAACGACCGAGCTCGTTGCAGAGCGCGATGAGCTTGTCTTCGGAGCGAGCGACGAGGAAGACATTTCTTCCGCGGGCCGCGAGTTTTCTGGCAAAGGCCGCTCCGATGCCGGACGATGCTCCAGTAATGAGGGTCGTGTTCATTATGATTATTTTTAGCCGCAGATTTCCGCTGAAAAACGCTGATCGGCGTTAACCGGCGGAAATCTGCGGCTAAATTTTCAAGTCGAGCAGATCCAATTCGATGATGTCTGCATTGTTTGCTTGAAGTTTGTTGAGGGTTTCTCTTGTCGGCGCATTGTCCAGGTTGATGCGAGCCACGGCCGCCGCCGCGCCTTCAAAGACGATGTTTTCCATCTCCTGAACGTTGATGTGTTCAGCTTTGATCGCATCGAGCACGCCCGCGAGCACGCCCGGTCGATCGAGATGACGGACCACCAGTCGATGTGTGGCCGGAGTTTGCCGCGCCAGGTTCACCACGTTTGGGACCTTGCCGGTTTCCTTGAACTCCTTCACGATGCGCACCGTCTCGTCGGCAATCGCTTCCTGCGCCTGATCCGTTGAGGCGCCGATGTGATGCGTGCCGTAAAGCCCTTCTTCCTTGACGATGTCGTCCTGAAACTCACCG
>DATENQ010000551.1:0-9224 GCA_035275005.1 Pyrinomonadaceae bacterium
GTTCGGCATGCGCACGAGAATTGAGTTTACGTTCCAGGTTGCGACTAGCATTAGACCGAGATTAAAAGCCCACCGATGAGCGCACCACGTCGTGCGATATCGTCAGCCTCGATGTGCTCGTGCATGGCATGAGCGCCGTCGCCGCTGATCCCGAGTCCATCCAGAACCGGAATGCCCATCGCCGCGATGAAGTTTCCATCAGACGCCCCGCCGACCTGTGCTTCGCCGAGCTCGAAGTCGAGCTGTGCGGCGACCGTGCGGGCCTTTTCAAAAAGTTCGATGACGGCGGCAGTGCGCTCCATCGGAGGACGATTGATACCGCCTGACACGAAGACTTTTGTTCGCTCGTCGATTGGTTTCAGGTTTGAAAGAATTCGCTCGATCTCAAGTGACTCTGCTTCCGTCGAAAAACGCACGTCGATCTCGCCCTGAGCTTCAGCGGCAACAACGTTCGAGCGCGTGCCTCCATGGACCACGCCGACGTTCAGTGTGATTCCAGTTCCCGCAAGGTTGATGGCGTGCAGTTGTTCTGTCTGTCGCGCTAACTCGAGTATTGCACTGGCGCCCTTCTCCGGCTCGAGCCCCGCATGAGCAGCTCTTCCCTCGACCTTGATTGCGAAGATGCCGGTTCCCTTCCGGCCTGTCTTCACGCGCCCGCCGGATGCGGGCGGCTCCATCACAAAGGCACAGCGCGTGTCTCCGGATCGAGCAATGCGTTCGAGCAACGGCCAGCCGGATAAACTTCCGACCTCCTCATCGCAAGTCAACGTCAGCGTTACTCCAGACGACGGCGCTACCTTCAACTCATCCAGTGTGCGCAGCACTTCAATCGCGAGCGCGCAATTCCCCTTCATGTCGAAGACTCCCGGACCGTAGATCCTGCCGTTATCCCGGCGCCACGGAAGTTCGCTCAACGTACCGCGCGCGTGCACAGTGTCCGTATGGCCCACGAGCATGATCTGTTTCGCAGCAGCGTTCTGCTTTTGAAACGCCCGGATCACGAGGTTCTGTCCGAAGCCAGGTACGTCGACACGTTCAATCGCATTAACGCAGCTGAGCCGATCCGCGGCCGCGACCAGCAAATCAACTACAGCACGGCTCCCTTCCTCATCACCGGAAGGCGACTCAACTTCAACCAGAGCCTGGATAGACGCCTCGATCTCAGCTTGCCTTGACTGTAAAGCAGCAAAAATCTGACGCGGAATCGAATCGTCACTCATCTGATCGTCTCTTTGCGTACGGTCAACGTCTCGATACGTGGCAGGTTAACAGCGAACCCGATTCCGGGTGAATCAGGCGGCGTGATCGTGCCGCGCGCGCTGACTGTTACAGGCGGATCAATGATGTCTTCATCCCAGTAGCGCGCGCTCGCCGAAACGTCACCGGGCAGCGTGAACCCCGCAAGCGTCGACATCGCGATGTTGTGTGCGCGCCCGATCCCCGCCTCGAGCATGCCGCCGCACCACAACGGAATCTCGTTATCACGCGCCACCTGCTCGAGTCTCCTGGCTTCCGCGTGTCCGCCGACGCGACCGAGTTTGACGTTGATTATGCGGCACGATTCGAGCGCAATCGCGTGCGCGGCATCTTCCGCCGACCGGATCGACTCATCCAGACAAACAGGAGTATTGATC
Source organism: Pyrinomonadaceae bacterium (assembly GCA_035275005.1). Lineage (GTDB taxonomy): Bacteria > Acidobacteriota > Blastocatellia > Pyrinomonadales > Pyrinomonadaceae > PSRF01. The sequence continues at coordinate 1,635 of DATENQ010000551.1, forward strand.
TGTCTCTGGAGAGCTGCATGATCGAAGATGTCATCATGCGCGAGGGGCTGCTCGAGCATCATGAGGTTGAAGCGCTCCAGTTGCTGAAACAGCGCGACGTCGGAAAGTTTGTAAGCTGAATTAGCGTCGCCCATCAGACGTATATCGGGAAACTCTTTCCGCACGCGCTCGATGATCTTCAGGTCCCAACCGGGTTTGATCTTGATCTTGATGCGCTGGTAACCAGCGTCAACTTCTTTGCGAATCTTCTCAAGGAGGATCTCGGGCGTGTCCTGAATGCCGATGGAAACTCCGGAACAAACTTCAGGACGCGTGCCGCCGAGATGTTTCCATAACGGCACGCCGGCACGTTTCGCTTCGAGATCCCAGCAGGCAGTTTCGATTGTAGCCTTCGCCATGCGATGTCCGCGCACCGGTCTCATCAATGCGAACACGTGCGCGGCGTTTGCGACCTCTTTGCCCAGAACCATCGGCGCGAGAAATTCAACCAACGTGGCCCAACAGGTGTCTGTCCATTCATCGCTGTAGAACGGTCCCTCACCGGCAACGCATTCGCCCCAGCCTTCAGCACCGTCAGCATCGATTACGCGGGCCAGCACAATGCGACGTTCAGTAGTACGACCGAAGCTTGTTTCGAAGAAGTGGACGAGAGGCAGGCGGATTTCGCGCAGTTCGATCGACTGGATAAGCAAAGTAAGAAGGTGTTCCTCCGTGACAGGCATTATGCCCGGACTATCAGCGGTTTGTCAGCCTCGGGGCACCTATGCAGCATACTTGCATGGCTGATCGGGTCAGTACCGTAACGCGGTAGCGTCGGGTCGGTCTCGCGCACCCACATCGACCGACGCCTATGCGTTACGGTACTGACCCGATCCAAGCAAAGACTGAATGCTCCGTTAACGATTTAAGAAATTATCGTGACCGACCTACTCAGTCCGCCTCGCTAACTTGACCCGCAAATATAGAACTGATAAAAGGCACGTTTTATTCCTACCGGTTCCTCATGTCCTCCGGTATTCCTCTCAATACGAACGCGAACGTGCGAGATTTTGTGGATTACTGGAGAACTCAATTATGCCTACTGATTTGACCCGACTTGCCCCCCGGAGGCGTTTATTTGCCCTGGCCGCAACCACTATTTTCATGCTCTCGATAGCGATTTACTACATGTCGTCTCCGACGCGAGTAAAGGCTACAACATCGGAACTATTCTTTTCTGAGTACATAGAAGGCAGCTCTAATAACAAGGCGTTAGAAATCTATAACGACACTGGAGCCCCGGTTAACCTGAGTACCGGCGGCTACAGTATCCAGATGTTCTTCAATGGCGCCGCGACAGCGGGCCTGACAATACCGCTTACAGGCACAGTTGCACAGGGTGATGTCTATGTGATCGCGCAAAGCTCATCCGTTGCTGCGATTCTCGCACAGGCCGATCAGACCAACGGCAGTGGCTGGTATAACGGCGACGATGCCGTCGCGCTCGTAAAAGGCACCACGATCATTGACGTGATCGGTCAGATAGGCGTGGATCCGGGTACTGAGTGGGGAACGGGTTTGACGTCTACGGCGGACAACACCATTCGCCGCAAATCCACCATTTGCGCCGGCGACACTAACGGAGGCAATGCGTTTGATCCTGCAACTGAGTGGGATGGATTCGCGATTGATACCTTCACAGGACTGGGGGCCCATTCAGCTACCTGCGGCACCCCAACACCAACTCCGACGCCTACACCAACTCCAACACCCACGCCAACTCCAACACCGACGCCCACGCCGAGTCCGACACCAACACCCGGATCGGTCGTCATCAGCCAGGTTTATGGCGGCGGCGGTAACGTTGGCGCAACGTTGAAGAACGACTTTGTCGAGCTCATCAATCACAGCGCAACGCCGATCGACCTGAGTGGCTGGTCTGTTCAAATCGCTTCGGCAGGCCAGGCAAACTGGCAAAAGACGAACCTTACCAGTTTTGTTCTGCAACCAGGACAGTATTACCTCGTACAGCAGTCTCAAGGCGCCGGAGGCACTGACAATCTGCCCACGCCTGATGCAACAGGCGGCGGCCTCGTGAGTTCGACATCCGGCAAGGTCGCCGTGGTCAGTAACCAAACTACGTTGACCGGCAATTGCCCGATCGGCGGGGGAATTGTCGATTTTGTCGGTTACGGCACTGAGACCTGCGCTGAGGGTTCACCGGCTGCCACGCTTACCAACACGACCGCTGCGCTGCGAAAGAACAACGGCTGTTTCGATTCCGACAATAATTCGATCGACTTTGCGATCGGAGCACCAAATCCGCGCAACAGTTCATCGCCAACAAACAGTTGCACGGCTCTCTTCGGCATCGGATCCGCTCAACCGAGTACGGTGCAAACAGGAAACAGTACCACTCTTACTGTGACTGTTTCTCCGGCACAAAATCCACCTAGTACGGGAATAACTGTGACGGCTGATCTGACTTCAATTGGCGGCTCGGCGACACAGGCTTTCACTGGAGTCGGAAACACGTTCAGTTTCGTTGCGACTGTTCCTGTATCTACCACCCCAGGACCAAAGACTCTTCCGGTTACGATTACGGATGCTCAGGCTCGCAGCGCCAGCACGTCGATCTTCCTAACCGTGCAGGAGCCGCACGTCACCATCAGTCAGCTTTACGGTGGCGGCGGGAACGCCGGCGCGACGTTCACGAACGACTTCGTCGAGCTCTTCAACCCCACTGACCACACCGTCGATTTAACAGGCTGGTCGTTGCAATACACGTCCGCAACGGGCGACAGTTGGGACTTCACCTCGCAGCCCATCGGCGGCTTCATCGAGTCCGGTCAGTACTATTTGATCGCGCTTGCTGGTGGCGCTACCGGATCACCGCTGCCCGCGGCAAACATCAACGGCGACATCAATATGAGCGCCACGACCGGCAAGGTCGCGCTCGTTAATAACTTCGATCCGCTCGAAGGTGCATGCCCGCTTGGGAATGTCAGCATCGTCGACTTTGTCGGCTATGGCACAGGTGCTAATTGCGCGGAAACGGCAAACGCACCGGCGCCGAGCAATACCACAGCGATCTTCAGAAAGAACGGCGGAGCCATCGACAACGACGACAATCAGAACGACTTCGTTGCGGGCGCTCCAAGTCCACGACGCACTGCACCGATCGTCGAGATTGGTCCGGCAGTATTTCGTAGCGATCCTCGCAGGAACGGCGTCAACGCGCCCCGCGATGCGAGTATCACACTCAACTTTACCGAACCAGTGAACGTAGTTGGCTCGTGGTACAACATCAACTGCGCCGTTACGGGGCTTCACAACGACGCCACCGTAGCCGGCGCGGACAAGGTCTACGTCATCACTCCCAATGTGAACTTCCTCGCGGGTGAGCAGTGTACCTTCACGATCTTCAAAGATCAGGTTCACGACGTGGACACGGATGACGCTGGTCCAAACGACGACACGCTACTCGCGGACTTCGTCGCGACGTTCACTGTCGCCACCGGTACTGCGCCACCGTATCCGTCGAGTGTTCACCTGACCTTTGGTAATCCGAACGGCGCCACGGCTGACATCAATCAGCCGAACAACTACCTGATGGATAAACCTGAGTTCACGCTCTCCTACAACAGAGATAAGGGTGGTCCAAACTGGGTTAGCTGGCACCTCTCGGATGAATGGGTGGGAACTCTCGCGCGCGTCGATACCTTCAGACCCGATCCGGCAGTCTTGCCGACATGGTATCGCGTGCAGGCGACTGACTTCTCGGGCAGCGGTTTCGATCGCGGTCACATGACACCAAACGCCGATCGCGACAAGGAAACTTCAATCCCGATCAACCAGGCGACGTTCCTGATGTCGAACATGGTGGCGCAATCGCCTGACAACAATCAGGGACCGTGGGCTGATCTGGAGAATTTCCTGCGCACGCTACTACCCGCAAACGAGCTTTATATCGTTGCTGGTCCGGCAGGAAGCGGCGGCACCGGCAGCAATGGTGGTGTTTCAACGACTATTGCGAACGGTCACGTAGCAGTTCCTTCGTCGACGTGGAAAGTCGTGCTCGTCATTCCGAAGGGCGACAACGATGTATCGCGCGTGACTGCCGCCACGAGAACCATCGCGGTGATCATGCCGAACGTCCAGGGAATCCGAAATAATCCCTGGGAGACTTACCTGACCACGGTCGACGCAGTTGAAAACCTGACGGGTTACAACTTCTTCGCTAACGTACCCGACGCGGTTGAAAACGCTATCGAAGCCGGCGTCAACGGTAACAATCCGCCGGGGACCGAAGGCCAGGCGGTGACGACTGCTGAAGACACTTCGAAGTCGGTAACCTTGACTGCGGTGAGTCCAAATCCGACTGCATCGTTCTCGTTTACGATCGTCCAGCCGCCGGCTCACGGCGTTCTAACCGGAACAGGCGCGAACCGGTCGTATCAGCCTGGAGCGGATTTCAATGGCAGCGACAGCTTTACTTTCAAAGCCAATGACGGAAACGCCGATTCGAACACTTCGACAGTTACCATCACGATCACGGAAGTGAACGACTCGCCGACCGCTACCGACGACTCGTACAACACTAATGAAGATACGAACCTGGAAATCACGGCTTCGGATCTCACGAATAATGACAGTGCTGGTCCATTGAACGAAAACGTCCAGGTGCTGACGGTGACGAGTGTCTCGCCAACCGCCGATACACACGGAACCGTAAACCTGTCGAGCGGGACTATCACTTACTCGCCGGACCAGAATTACAACGGGCCGGCAAGCTTTACCTACCAGGTCTGCGATAACGGACTTACCGATGGCGCGGCAGACAGCAAGTGCACCACGGGAACCGTTAACATCTCGGTCGATAGTGTTAACGATGCTCCGACTCTCAACGCGATCGGCAACAAGACGCTCAACCTCGGCAGCACATTGACGTTCACGGCAGTTGCTACGGACATCGATCTGCCGCCGCAAACATTGACCTACAGTTTGACTGGAAGCGTTCCGGTGGGAGCGACGATCAACGCGTCGACCGGTGCTTTCAGTTGGACTCCGACAGCAGCGCAGGCGGGCCAGATCCACACGTTTACCGTGCGGGTCACGGACAACGGCACGCCGAACCTGTCTGACGAAGAACAGATTACCGTGGGGGTTGGCTATACATGGACAGGCCTTCTCGCTCCGATTCACGATGGAGGCGTCTATAAGGCCGGGCGCGTAATTCCGATCAAGTTCCAACTGACGGGAGCAAGCGCGGGAATAACCAACGCGGTTATCAGGCTGCTGGTCTACAAGGTAAGTGACAACGTAGTGGGCGACGCGGTTGACGTACAGTCATCGTCCGCTGCTACAACCGGTAACCTGTTCCGCTTCGAGAGTGGTGAGTATATTTATAACCTCAGCACGGCGGGTATGACACCTGGGACTTATCAGTTGCAGGTGGACATGGGCGACGGCGTGGTGCGGGCAATAAACATCACGTTGAAGTAGGGTGATTCTGGTCAGGCGATGTGACCGATCTCGCATCAGCTTGACCAGAATTCCGTCATTCACAAAAACGGTTATTGACCCGTGCTCAAGAGACTGGTAAAAGCTTGAATTGCCCCTCTTGAGACATCGATCCCACTAGTCAGGATTGGGACTGAAGAGCGCCACGGGTTCAACCTTTCGGCTCGATTGAATCTGCGTCAGCCACAGTTTCAGTCCTGACTTTGCCCCAAAATTTAGCCACAGATAAACACGGATCACACGGATCAGAGAGAACAGTTTCTGATCTGTGAAATCCGTGAAATCTGTGGCTTTTATTCCGTTGAGACTTGGTCTTCTTTGTTGAGTGCGGCGTGGAGGGTGTGCCAGGGAAGGGTGGCGCATTTGACGCGCACCGGGAATTCGCGAACGCCCGCGAAGATCTTCAGGTTGCCGAGGCTGTTCTCTTCTGTTTCCTCGTTGAGCTCGCCCGTAACCATCGAGTGAAACTCCTGGAACAGGTTTTCAGCTTGTTCCTTGCTCTTTCCTTTGACTGCCTGCGTCATCATGCTCGCCGCGGCTTTTGAGATTGCGCAGCCCGAGCCTTCAAAACCGACTTCCTTCACCAGATCGTTTTCGAGTGCGATATAGATGGTCAATTGATCGCCGCAGAGTGGGTTGTAACCCTCGGCCGTATGGTTGGCGTTTTCGAGCTTGCGAAAGTTTCGCGGCTTCTTGTTATGGTCGAGGATTACCTGCTGGTAGAGTTCGCTTAGTTCTGACATTTCGCTTTAACTAAATATCTCAATCACGCGTTCGATCGTGCGCGCGAGCACGTCGATCTCTTCCTTTGTGTTGTAGAAAGCAAATGACGCGCGCGCTGTGGCCGGCACGTTGAACCGCTGCATCACCGGCTGCGCGCAATGATGACCGGCGCGCACCGCGATGCCTTCCTGATCCAGGATGGTGCCGATGTCGTGCGGATGAATGTCGTCGATCACAAACGACAGCACGCTCGCCTTGTGTTTTGCTGTGCCGATGATCCGCACGCCTTCAATCCCCGAGACGCGTTCCGTCGCGTAGCGCAGCAATTCTGCTTCGTAAGCAGCCGCGCGTTCCCTGCCGATGCTGTTCAAATAATCGATGGCGGCGCCGAGTCCGATTTGTGACGCGATTGCCGGAGTGCCGGCCTCGAACCGGTTCGGCGGGTCGGCGTAAGTAGTCTTTTCAAAGGTGACGGTCTTGATCATGTCGCCGCCGCCCTGGAACGGGTTCATCGTTTCGAGTATCTCGAGCTTGCCGTAAACGACGCCGCTGCCGGTCGGCGCAAACATCTTGTGACCGGAAAACACGTAAAAGTCGCAATCGAGATCCTGCACGTCGACGGGCATGTGCGGCGCGGCTTGTGCGCCATCAATCAGCACCGGCACGCCATACTTGTGTGCTTGCGCGATCATCTCCTTAATAGGATTGATCGTGCCGAGCGCATTGGAGACGTGCATGACAGCAACCAGCTTCGTGCGCTCGTTCAGAAGCCCGTCGTATTCGTCGAGCAGCAACTCGCCCGCGTCGTTAATCGGAATCACACGCAGGCGCGCGCCTTTCTCTTCGCAGAGCATCTGCCAGGGCACGATGTTGGCGTGATGCTCCATCGTGGAGATGATGATCTCGTCGCCCGCGCCGATGAACTTGCGTCCGTAGCCGTGCATCACGAGATTGATTCCTTCGGTCGCGCCGCGCACGAAGATGCACTCACGCACGTCGCGCGCGTTGATAAAGCGTTTCACCTTTTCGCGCGCGCCTTCGTAGGCGGTCGTTGCTTTCTGGCTCAGGTAATGAACGCCGCGATGAATGTTCGAGTGCTCTTGTTCGAGATAGATGCTGCCGCGATCGATGACCACTTGCGGCACCTGCGACGAGGCGGAGTTGTCGAGATAGATTAGCGGTTTGCCGTTGACGGTTTGTTGCAGGACAGGAAAATCAGCACGGATTCGTTGCACATCCCAGGTCTCTGAAACCGCCGGCTCCAGCGTAGATATTGTTCCGGTACTCACGACCTTACTCCTTAGGATCTCCCGGGGCGTTTTCTTCGATCGACGGGCGGCCACGGAGTGCCGCCCCTACAGGAGG
>DATENQ010000552.1:0-4718 GCA_035275005.1 Pyrinomonadaceae bacterium
GTAAGGTCGATAACTTTCTGAATGGTGGCCGAATCGTCGGCAAGTAGGAGTTTGCGTCCAGCTAGCAAAGCTAATCCCTTTAGCTGAATTGCACCATCGGCGGGGCCAAGTGCGTATGCACGGATGGCGCGGGCATGTCGTCACGAAGCGGGCCTCGGAAGAGGCCCCAAAAGAAACCTAACACCCACGGTAAGGGGCAGTCAAGAGTTTGTTTTAGGCGGCTTTGCGTTAAGGGCCGGAGACGGTGATGTCGTCGGGGGTGTTGGGTTTACCGTCCGGGCCGAGGGAGCGGAGAGAGTAGCGGTCCTGTTGGCCGTCGTATTGATAGGGGCGGTGCCAGGGGTCGACGCGGATTATGCGCGTCAGATAGCGCGGGCTGAGGTGATCGATCAGGACTGACTCTTTGTCTGAAATGACGAAATGGCCGCGGTCGCGACGGAAGTCGCCGAGGGCTTTCGCAATCGTCGACAGATCTTCATTTGCCGCGGACCGTTTGACTTGATCGATAGCGATGGGAATGTCGCTAACGTTTGCCCAATCGCGCTTACCGCTTTTGAACTCCGTCACACGCCAACCCTTCGCATCGCGCGCTAAACGGAAGTCAACCTGAACCAGCGCAGTGACGAGCGCCGCCGACTCCGATCCGAGCGACAAACCAAACGGCGAGACTTCCTCGATCCTCACATCGTCTGACGGAAGCGTCACACCAAAGAGAGCAGCAACAAGACAGCGCGCGCGCCTGGTCGTAAGGTCTGTACTAATCTGCAATCGCCCATCACACTCTCCCGCAGGCAGCTCAACCTTCGCCGCGCTCGCAATCAATTCCAGCCGCTCCCAACGATCCTGACCAGTTCTGATCTCTCTTAGCTGCCAGTGACCTTCGAGAAGTCGCAACCGAAACACCGCCTGTATCTCAGCACTAACCTGCGCAATCTCATTGCCGCTCGAGTTAACGGACTCAACACGAACCGCGCTGCCTGGCAGAGACCATCCCGCCATCGTCTGTATAACTTTGCGAGCCTGGTTGCGACTGAGATCGGCGCGGGTGGGAATGGGACTTACAAGCGCGAGCAAAAGAGCTGCAATCAAAAATCTCATGAGTAGCTATTCAGCGGTCTTTGTACCAATCAACATCTGCAACATGATCTGCAGTTGCGCAGTCGTGAAGGGCTTCGGCAGGAACACACACGCGCCCGCGGTAAAGCTGTCGGAAGAGAGCTTTGGATCCTGCTCGGCAGTCATCATCATCACCGGAATCCGTTGCAGACGATCTTCCGATTTCATATAACGCACCAGTTCCGGTCCGGAGATATGCGGCATGACGACGTCGAGGATTGCGGCCGTGAAGTTAGGATCACTCTGCAATATCTTGTAAGCCTCGCGCCCGTCGCGCGCCGTCACCACGCTATAGTTTTCTTTCTCGAGAATGGTGGCGATCAGTCGCAGGATTGCCGGATCGTCGTCCGCCACCAGCATGCGTCGTTTTTCTGTTCGGTTTGTAAGGGTGTTGTCCATGTGAGTGGTTTCTCGGTTTACTAAACTTCGACTGCGCGGCAACTCTCGCCTGCTTGCGTCGAGAGTTCCGCCGCCAGTTTGATCGCCGCCACCATGCTCGAATGTTCCGCCAACCCCTTGCCCGCAATGTCGAACGCCGTGCCGTGATCGACGGAAGTCCGGATGAACGGCAATCCCAGCGTAACATTAACGGCCTCGCCAAACGACAAACATTTCACGGGAATCATCGCCTGGTCGTGATAACACGCGACCACAGCGTCAAATTCTCCGCGCGAGGCGCGCAGAAAAACGGTGTCCGCCGAGTATGGCCCCTGCACGTTGATATCGTCTTCCCGGCGCGACGCTTCGATGGCCGGCAGGATCTCCGAAGCCTCTTCAACTCCGAACAAGCCGCCCTCAGCGCCATGCGGATTCAAGGCAGCAACCGCAATTCGTGGACGCTCCATCCCCCAGCGCTGTAGCTCCCGATGAGTGAGACTGATGACCTTCATCACGCGATCGCGTTCGACCATCCTAATTGCTTCAGCCAACGGAACGTGCGTCGACAGCAAAACGATGCGCAGATTCGCAGCGACAAACGCCATCGCGTACTCCTCGGCGCCGGTGAGATGTGCGAGAAACTCAGTGTGACCGGGGAAACTATAACCGCCGAGAAAGAGTGCGCGCTTATTAATAGGAGCAGTGGCGATCGCGTCGATGCTGCCCGCCGCGCACAACTCCACGGCAGCTTCTATATAACCGCCCGCGGCTTTACCCGCGGCGCCGGACTCGATCCCGGGTTCGATAAAACCGCTGATGTTGTCGAGATGATAGATGACCGGCTCGGAAAGCTGATCCGGAAAAGTTTCTCCAACACGAATGATGTCGTAGCCGGATTGGAGATCGAGAGTGCGTGCCGTGTGAGCGAGCAACTGAGCGTCGCCGATGATCACCGGCACGCAAACTCGTTTGACTTCATCTTCCGCAACGGCTTTGAGAACGACTTCCGGCCCAATGCCGGCAGGGTCTCCCATCGTGATGCCGATGCGCGGCAAAACTCGCCTGGGTCGAGGTCCAGGGTTTGTTGAGCTTTGTTCTGAGTGTCGCATTGCTTGAGGCGACGCACTGTTGTCCAGGGCGAGACTCAGGGCGAGACTGCACTATTATCCCCAGCTAGGCGGTGGCTTTCTCAACACGCTCGTCGGCCTTGTAGATGTACTTAATGTTCCGTTTGAGAATGAGAAGATTCGGTGCACCTTTGCGGTTGACCTTGAGAGCGCCTCGATCGTACCACTCGATTGTGCCTTCAATCTCTTCGCCGTCCAATAGAACAATGACCATCAATGTATGAGCATCGATCTGTTTTTTGTAATAAAAGATCTCCGCGTTAGTTTCGTTGGGAGGCGGAACTCTTTTCTTGACCTGGACCGGAGCGTGCTGTTGCGCAGCGCGCTCGCGTTGGCCACCCTCGTTTGAGGCGCGGGAACTCCCATTCGAACGCTCTCTGGGCTGCGGAACTTCTCGGGCTTTGCCCTTCACTTCCGCGAGTGTGGTTCTGATGAGTTTACGATTCACGTGATTATTACCTCCAAAAATCTATGACGGGTTTTTACCCGCTCGAGAACTACCGATGTATAGGACACAGGGCTTAGATGTTTAGATCAGTGTCAAAGCTCTCGCAGGCGGCGGCCCATCCGAGGAGAGGAACGAACAATACCCGTAATGGAGTTTCCTGCAAGGAATGTGCGTATGCTACACAACAAGAGCAGAAAAAGCAAAGGAGAAAACCATGAGTATTTCAAAGACTTACATGCAAGAAACTATGCAAGTTAGGTTATCAGCCACAGATGAACGCAGATGAACGCGGATTCATGATCTGCGTTCGTCTGCGTTCATCTGTGGCTAAATTTCTAGTCCGCCTTTTTGCGAATAAACGTCGGGACGTCGAGATCGTCAACGCGCGGATTTGCCATCATGGGCCTCGGGAGATCGTCGGCCGGCCGGGCTACGAAACGTGGTGGCGGCGCGGGAATCGCTGTTGTCGCAGCGGCAGACGCAACTGATGTGGCCTCTCTGTCAAATCCGGTCGCGATGACTGTGATCTTCATCTCGTCCGTTATACTTTCATCGATCACTGCACCAAAAATTATGTTTGCATCGTCGTCAGCAGACTCACGAATGATCGACGAAGCGGCATTCACTTCAAACAACGTGAGATCGGGTCCGCCGGTGATGTTTATCAAAACACCCTTGGCGCCCTGGATCGTCGCTTCTTCAAGAAGCGGCGACGAGATCGCTTGCTGAGTCGCTTCGATGGCGCGGTTCTCACCGGTAGCTCGTCCAGCACCCATTAACGCCATGCCCATTCCCTGCATGATCGACTTCACGTCTGCGAAGTCGAGATTGATCAAACCAGGCACGGTGATCAGATCGCTGATGCCCTGCACTGCCTGTCGCAACACGTCGTCGGCAACTTTGAACGAGTCGGCAAGCGATACTCCACGCTCGACGGTGTGCAGTAGTCGCTCGTTGGGAATCGTGATCACTGTATCGACGCACTCGCGCAACTCTCGCAGTCCCTGATCGGCTTGCTGCATGCGACGTCGACCTTCGAAGTGAAACGGCTTCGTCACCACTGCGACTGTCAACGCATCAAGCTCGGTTGCGAGTGACGCGATGATCGGAGCAGCGCCTGTGCCGGTACCACCGCCGAGACCTGTAGTGACAAAAACCATGTCGGCGCCTTCGAGCACTTCGATGATCTTGTCAGTGTCTTCGAGCGCTGCTTCGCGACCGACGCCAGGATCCGCGCCGGCGCCGAGTCCTTTTGTCAGGCGACTGCCGAGCTGGATCTTGATGGGCGCGCGCGAACGCTTCAACGCCTGCAAATCTGTGTTGGCAACAAGAAACTCGATGCCTTCAATGCCGGCTTCGATCATGCGATTGACGGCATTGCTGCCACCTCCGCCGATGCCGATCACTTTTATCCGCGCTCCGGTGAGTGGCGGATCATCATCAATGAAAATATTAATGCCTGTTCCCGGTTGACGAGTGTCCGGTGTCATAGTCATGTCCTCTCTCCCAAAACGGGATGGCTTCCAAGGCCGCTTCCTTCTATGTTGGGTTTCTTGAGCCATCGGCATCGATATCTTGCGGACAATATCTTGTGCAACCGGGGCGCAAGCATACAACAACTTGTCAGAAAATACTACCGAATCTATTTC
>DATENQ010000553.1:0-28593 GCA_035275005.1 Pyrinomonadaceae bacterium
AAAGTAAGCGTCTTTGGTCTCGGCTACGTGGGCTGTGTTTCGGCCGCTTGTTTTGCGAGTTCGGGAAACAGCGTCGTTGGAGTCGACATAAATCCGGTAAAGGTAGAGATCATAAACTCGGGACGAAGCCCGATCGTCGAACCGGGCATCGGCGATCTGATTCAGCAGGCAGTCGAATCGGGCGCTCTGAAGGCGACGACCGACACAACTACGGCAACCAATGATTCCGAGATCTCTTTAGTTTGCGTGGGCACGCCGAGCCGTCCGAATGGCGCGCTGGATCTAGCACACGTCGAACAGGTGTGTCGCGAGATCGGCAGTGCGTTGCGAGAGAAGAATGGCCCACACACGGTCGTCATTCGCAGCACGATGCTGCCGGGAACGATTGAAAACGTTGTGATCCCGAATCTCGAGAAAACCTCCGGCAAGAAAGTCGGCGAAGGAATTAATGTTTGTATCAATCCGGAGTTTCTTAGAGAGGGATCGTCGATCAAGGATTTCTACGCGCCTCCGTTTACGTTGATCGGCGCCGACGCTGAGGCAGCGGCTAAACAGTTGAGCAGCCTGTATGCGCACATCAACGCGCCGCTTTTTGTTACGTCTGTGAAAACCGCTGAAATGGTGAAGTACGCATGTAACTGTTTTCACGCGGTGAAGGTGAGCTTTGCGAACGAGATCGGCAACATCTGCAAAGCTGCCGGAATCGACAGTCATCAGGTGATGGAAATCTTCTGCGAAGATCGCAACCTGAACCTGTCGCCTTACTACCTGAAGCCGGGATTTGCTTTCGGCGGATCGTGTTTACCGAAAGACTTGCGCGCGATTAATCATCGAGCGAAGGAGCTGGACGTCGAGGCGCCGTTGCTTTCGTCGATCCTGCCGAGCAATCGATTGCAGATCGAGCGAGCGCTCGACATGGTCCTGCGCACGCGCAAAAAGAAAGTCGGAATTCTCGGCTTCAGTTTCAAAGCAGGCACGGACGATCTGCGAGAGTCGCCGATGGTGACCCTTGTCGAGGCGTTGATCGGCAAAGGTCTCGACCTGCGAATCTACGATCGCGACGTTTCCCTCGCGCGGCTTTTTGGAGCTAACAAGGAATACATCGAAGCGGAGATTCCCCATATCGCACAACTCATTCGATCGGAGCTGCGCGACGTAGTTGCCGAAAGCGAAGTGATCGTAATCGGAAACAAATCGGCCGAGTTCGCGGAGATACGCGATCAAGTAACGCCCAATCACATTGTCATCGATCTGGTGAGACTGTTCGGCGACGGCTTACCAGGCGCTAAGTATGATGGTATCTGCTGGTAATCATTCCCAACACCGGCTCCGGGTGGGCCTGCTGGTAGACTCCTTTACCCAGCCGCAGTGGATCGCAAAGATAATTCACGACATCCAGCGCTCCGGTTTTGCCGAACTGTGTCTCGTGGTAAAGAACGAGCACAGCGAGCCGTCGCTATCGCGCTGGCGCACTTACTGGAAGAACCGCCGCCATCTTCTTTACGCCTTCTACAGCAGGGTGGACCAGCTGCGGGTGAAACCCACGCCCGATGCGTTCGAAGACGTCGACGTTCAGGAATTGCTCTCGACTGTTCCCGTGTTGCGCGTCACTCCGGAACAAAAGAAGTATTCAGATTGGTTTTCGGATGCAGATGTCGCTGAAATCGAAAAATACGAGCTCGACGTCGCCCTGTCTTTTGGTTTCAGGATTTTGAAGGGCCGCGCGTTGCAGATCGCGAAGCACGGAATTTGGTCCTATCACCATGGCGACAATCTCATCAATCGCGGTGGTCCGGCCGGGTTTTGGGAAGTGATGGAAGGTACATCGATCACGGGTTCGGTGTTGCAGGTGCTGAATGAAGATCTGGACAACGGCACCGTGATCCGGCGCTCTTGGTCGTCTACCAGCGATCGTTTCTCGGTAAGGGCAAATAAAAACAATCTCTTCTGGCGATCGAGCTCGTTTGTGATGGCCGCGTTGAAGGAATTGAGCGAGACGGGCGCGATCGTCCGCGACGAAGCGTCGTTATACCGGCCTTATTACAAACAGCTTTACAGAACTCCGACCAATGCGCAGTTGTTTCCGAAGCTGGCGAAGCTGTCACTTAACTATGTAGGGAGCAAGTTTCGTGACGCTGTTACTGTCGAACAGTGGACGGTGGCTTACCGGTTCAAGTCCAACGTCGAAGATCCAAATAATACTTTCTATCGCTATCAACAGGTTACACCGCCAAGAGATCGTTACTGGGCCGATCCCTTCCCGGTGAAAGTAAACGGAAAGTACTACATCTTCGTGGAAGAGTTTCTTTTGGCGACTCAAAAGGGGCACATAGCTGTCGCCGAAGTTGACCGGGCGAGCAAGTCATTCGCCTGCGAGACGGTGCTCGCGAAGGATTATCACCTGTCTTATCCATTCGTGTTTACGTGGCAGGACCGCTTCTACATGCTTCCGGAATCTTCCGCGAATTCGACCCTCGAGTTGTACGCGTGTGAATCGTTTCCTTCTGGTTGGAAGCTCGAGAAAGTGTTGATGGAAAACGTCAAAGCGAAGGACGCGACGCTCTTTGAGGCAGACGGGCGCTGGTGGATGTTTGTTTCGATGACTGAAGTTCCTTTCTGCGACGAGCTGCACCTTTTCTATGCCGATAGCCCGCTTGGACCATGGAGGCCACACCGCCGGAATCCCATCAGCTCCGACGTGCGGAATCTGCGTCCCGCGGGAAAGCTCTTCACCTGGCGCAATCAACTTTATCGACCCGCGCAGGATTGCTCGCGCTATTACGGATACGCAGTCACGATCAATCGAGTGCGCAAGCTGACGCCTGACGAATTCGAGGAAGAGGAAGTTTCGAAGATCCTGCCGCAGTGGCGGAAAGATGTGCTGGCCACACACACGCTCAACGTTTGCGAAGATCTGACTGTGGTTGACTGCCTGACCAGAAGGCGCAAATGACCCGTCTCTTACGAGCTATCCGGCGACGTTGGTGGATACTTGTACTCGTATGTGCGGCCTGGGTGTTAGGCGCGTGGTTCGCTGCGTCGAGCCTCATTGTGAGCCGGCCGCTCGAACATGCGGACGCTATCGTGGTGCTCAGTGGTTCGGGAACATTCACTGAACGCACCAACAAAGCAGCGCAGCTTTACCGTGCGGGAGTGGCGCGAACGATAATCATCACGAACGACAATCGCCAGGGCGGATGGTCCAAGGTCGAGCAGCGCAATCCTTACTATTATGAACGTGCGATCGCGGAGTTGTTGATGGAAGGTGTTTCCGCCGCGGACATCGTAGTGTTGCCGGACGTCGTTCACAGCACGCACGATGAGGTGGTAGCGTTGCGAAAGCACGCGCAGGCGGTGCCTCTCAAGTCGATGGTGATAGTCACGTCGGCGTACCACTCGCGGCGCGCGCTAAACGCGATGCAGAAAAGTTTTGCGGGAACAGATGTGAAGATCGGAGTTGATCCCGTTCCTCCCGGTCATCAAACCCCCAAATCGGCGACGTGGTGGCTCCATCCGCAAGGCTGGGAAGACGTCGCTCTCGAATATGTAAAGATTGTTTATTACGTTTGCCGTTATTAGCCGCGAAAAGGCACAAAAGGCACAAAACGATGAATTATATGAAAACTAATTTGTGCCTTATGTGCCTTTTTGTGGCTGATATTTTATGCTGGTGACACTATGAAGATCGTTATTCTTGCGGGCATTCTTTTGGCGTTGTTGTTGTCGGCGGTTGTAGGGTGCCGCGGGATGTTCTCCGGGGGAGTGAACGGCGCCACTGCTGCCGGTTCGAAAATTGTCGTCAAGAAGGGCGACAATCTTCAGTCTGCAATTAACCGGGCGCAACCAGGCGACACGATTGAAGTCGAGGCCGGCGCCGTCTTCAAGGGCACGATAACTTTGCCCGCGAAGTCCGGCGACGGCGTCGTCACGATTCAAAGCACCCGCGTCTCCGAGCTTCCCGCGGGCCGAGTCAATCCTTCGCATGCGCCGCTGATGCCGAAGATTGTCGCTGTCTCAACTCAGCCTGCAATCAAGACCGCGCCCAAAGCTCATCATTACCGCCTCGTAGGCATCGAGGTTTCTCCCGCTGACGAGACTACTGCCGCCGCGGACCTGATCAAATTCGGTGACGGCTCTGACGAGCAGAACTCGCTCGATCTGGTCCCCACGGATTTGGCGCTGGATCGCTGCTACATTCACGGACATCCGCAACAGGACGTCAAACGTGGAGTCGCGCTAAACAGCGGCGCCACCTCAATCACAAACTCCTACATTTCAGACATTCACGGCGTCGGTTACGACACGCAGGCTATCTGCGGCTGGAACGGTCCCGGTCCCTACAAGATCATCAACAACTATCTCGAAGCCGCCGCCGAGAACGTGATGTTTGGCGGCGCCGACCCGTCGATTCCGGACCTCATCCCGTCCGATATCGAGATCCGGGGCAATTACTTCTTCAAGCCCCTCTCCTGGAAAAAGGACGACCCGTCATTTGCCGGGAAACATTGGTCTGTTAAGACTTTATTTGAAACTAAGAACGCGCGCCGGCTCGTGGTCGACGGCAATCTGTTTGAAAATGTCTGGCTGGATGCTCAGGTGGGTTTTGCGATTCTGCTCAAGTCAAACAACCAGGACAACAAGTGTCCCTGGTGTGTGACCAGGGATGTCACTTTTAGTAACAACATCATCCGCAATGTCGAGCACGGCCTGAACATACTCGGATACGACAACGGTAAGGTGAGCGGACAAGCGAGCCAGCTTCGCATCGTGAACAACCTGTGGGAGAACGTCAGAGGCATGTGGTTTCAGGGCACTGAGGGCGCCGACGATGTGTTGATTGAACACAACACACACCTGCAAAAATCGGGGAACGTCCTGAACCTCTATGGCAAGCCGACGACGCACTTTGTTTATCGTTATAACCTGACCCTGCGGACAGGGTATGGAGTGAAAGGCGACGGCACTGGTGAGGGTGTGACTGCGTTGACGGCATTTTGTCCGGGTTACGTTTTTGCGAAGAACGTGATTATCGGTGCGAAGGCAGGCGAGTATCCGCCGGACAATTTCTATCCGGCGTCAGTCGAGCAAGTGGGGTTCGTCGATTTCTCGAAGGGCAATTATCGACTCGGCCCGTCGAGCCGGTTCAAGAAGCTCGCCCCGGAGCGAAAAGATATCGGCGTCGACATCGATGCACTTGGTCCCGCGCTGCAAGCGAAGACTGGAGAAACCGCTGCCAACTGATTAACTATGGGTGATACCGGGACGCTCTTTCAGAAACTTCAGTGGTCGCTTCCATGGCTGGTCAGGTATCCGTTTTGGCGTGGCAGGCAGTTTTTCCAACACGCAACGGGGAATAATTCCGTAAAGAACCTCATCTTCGTCGTGGCGAACCACTTCGAGCCGGCGTGGTCCACGTCTGGACTACTTGATCTTTCTACTCAACAGAGGCGTCTCGACGAATGGTGTGAGAAAGCGCGCCGCATCGGCGACGCCGTTCGTGATGTTGACGGCACCGCCTTTCAACATACCAACTTCTATCCCGCGGAACAGTATCATCCAACGTTGCTCGAGAAACTCGAGAGTCTTCAACGCGACGGCTTCGGCGAGGTTGAAGTTCATCTACATCACGGCGTCGGAACACCAGATACAGCAGAGAACCTCAGACAAGTGCTGATCGACTTCCGCGACACACTCGCTAACGAACACGGCATGCTTTCGTACGAGCCGAACTCAAACGAACCGAGGTACGCATTTGTCCACGGCAACCTGGCACTCGCGAATTCTGCCGGAGGACGGAATTGCGGCGTCGATAGCGAGATGGAGATTCTGGCTGAGACTGGTTGTTATGCCGATTTCACTTTACCGTCCGCGCCGGAACAGTCGCAGGTTCCGCGACTGAATGCCATCTACCAGTGCGCTTATCCGCTCAACGAAAAAGTTCCACATCGATCCGGTCCGAATGTGAGTATCGGAAACACGCCGGCGCTGCCGGTTATCTTTACTGGTCCACTCGTGTTCAACTGGCATCGACGAGTTTACGGTGTGCCAGTGCCGCGCATTGACAGTTCCGTGATCGCCGCAAACTATCCGCCTACTTACGAGCGCTTTGAGAACTGGAAAGACGCGTCGATCGGAGTTTCCGGCAGACCGGAATGGGTCTTTATCAAACTCTCCTGTCATGGCTTCATTCCCGCGGACACGGAAATCACGATCGGCGATCCGATGCAACGGTTTTTGGAAAGCATTTTAGAAGAGTCTGAAAGAAGCAAGCAGTTCAAAGTCCATTTTGCTTCGGCGCGCGAGGCTTTCAACATGGTCCTGGCCGCTATCGATGGTAAGAAAGGCGAGCCCGGAGAATACCGTGACTACCATCTTCGTACCCGAAACTAACTCGCGCAAGTGGATCGTGATCGCTCTTTGTATTCTCGCGATCTATCTGGTTCTTTCCATCGCGACCGCTTTCACTGAGCGCCCAGGAACCGACGAAGGCTACTTCGCGAATCCCGCCTATAACCTGTTGACGACCGGCTCGATGAGCACGACTGTGCTCGAAACGTTTGGCACGCCATTCAAAGGCATGGATCGCCATACTTACTGGATCATGCCGTTGCATCCGTTCACGCTGGCCGGTTGGTACAAGTTGTTTGGGTTTGGTGTGTTTACGACGCGGGCGTATTCGATCTTTTGGGGACTGGTCGCGCTGCTCTCGTGGTTTGTGATCGTTCGTTCGTTGTTCTCGCGAATTTCGCTCGGGTTGATTGTCGTTGCGCTACTTTCGTGCGATTACATTTTTATCGTTTGTGCTGCGTCTGGGCGCATGGACATGATGAGCGCCGCGCTGGGTTTTGCGGGGCTCGCGGTTTATCTATTGTTGCGAGAACGGGCACTGATGTGGGCCGTGTTCGTGAGTCAAAGCCTGATCGTGATGAGTGGGTTGACTCACCCGATGGGGATATTGCCGTTTTTCGGGCTGCTTTTTGTGTCGCTCTTTCTCGATCGGAAGCGTTTGGGAATTAAGCATGTCGCTGTTGCGCTGGCGCCGTATGTGATCGGCGGACTAGCGTGGGGGTCGTATATAGCTCAGGATCGGGCCGCGTTCTTCAGCCAGTTTTCCGGTAATGCGACGATGGGAAGCGACGACAATGTCGGTGGGCGGTTCGTCGGACTGCTCTCGCCGTTGACCGGGTTAAAACTCGAGCTCACGCATCGATATCTCAGCAACTTTGGCGTCGGAGGTCATGCTGGCGGCGGCGCAACGAGAATAAAGATCTTGTTTCTGGTCCTGTATGTCGCGGGCGTACTGGGCAGTCTGCTGATTCGTGAAATTCGCAGCCTGCGAAACTATAAGCTCCTCGTTGGTGTCACGGTGATCTACTTCATCGGCCTGACGTTTATCGATTCGCAAAAAGCTTATTACTACCTCGTCCACATCGTTCCGTTTTACCTGACCATGTGTGCGTTGTTTATTAGTTGGTGCTGGGCCAGACCCGGGTTCATAGGCAAGTTGGCTGTGTTCGCTCTGGCCGGGATTGCCCTGGTCGAAATCGCGGGGCTCGGCTACCGGATCAAGAAAGATAATTACCGAACCGCCTTTCAGCCGGCAGTTAACTTTCTGCGGACGAATGCCGGCAGCCAATCGTCGATTGCGGCAAATTCCGGGACGGCCTTCGGGCTCGGCTTCCCCGCCAACGTACTTCACGACCCATTGCTCGGCCTCAATACCGGGAAGAAGTTTGACTACATCGTGATCGACCCTGAGTTTGCCAACACAATCAGCACCAGCCAGGGCCGCGACCCGAAGTCGTATGAGCACACAATGCGTCTCCTAACCAACGACTACACCCCAGTCTACGAACACGACTCCTACACGATCTACTCGCGAAAATAAACGTTTTAGCCGCAGATTACGCAGATGAACACGGATAAGACTTAATCTGTGTTCATCTGCGTAATCTGCGGCTGATTACTCTTGGTCAAACTGACCGGGAGTGATCGGTGTTTTTGATTGACAAACAAATGCTAATTTCGTTAAATGAATTCACTTTCTTCGGGCATGAAGAAAGGTGGATCTTTTAAGCATAGATTGCACCGAAAAAGGCAAACCTGCCGCGAGGTTGGGACGCAAAGCCGTGAGTCTCCTTAGGGAGAACGTCAGGTTACCGAAGGCGATCGGAACTCTGCCATGGAGAACCTTTATTGGTGTTAATGACATACCCCACCTCGCCTTTTTAACTCATTAGCTCGGTCTCCCCCAGTCAGAGGTACACACTCCGCGTATCTGCTTAGCGGTGTTGTGATCCGCCCTTCCATTTTCTGATTAAAACACGCGTATTCCAGCCCAACTGGAAGCGAATCCTTCCGGATCTCGCTGCAGAGTTGCCCATCCATAAAGGAATTCACGATGAACGCACGGGTGGCCAGGTATCTCGCAGCTATCTTTTTCCTCTCCATTTTTAGTTTCGCGACTACGACGAATGCAGCGACCATCACTGTCCCGGCGGGGGGCAATGTGCAGTCGGCGATCAATGCGGCACAACCGGGTGACACGATCATCCTGGAAGCAGGCGCGTCCTACGTCGGCCCTATTACGCTGCCCAACAAGTCGGGCTCTTCCTATATCACCGTTCAATCTTCGGCGCTGGCCCAATTGCCTGGACCGACCGAGCGCGTTACTCCGGCACACGCCGCTCTGATGCCGAAGATACTCACGCCCGGTGCCAATCAAGCAGCCCTGCAGACGGCTGCTTCCGCTCATCATTACAAGTTTGTGGGAATTGAATTTGCTCCCGTCAACGCGACGGTAGTGGTCAGCGATCTGATCAAATTCGGAGACGGCGGGTCGACACAAAACTCGCTCGACATGATCCCGCACCACCTCGTGCTGGACCGCACTTATGTCCACGGCTTTCCTTCAATGGAGTTGAAACGCGGTGTAGCGCTCAACAGTGCTGAGACCACTATAACCAACTCTTACATCTCCGAAGTGCATGGCACGGGTTACGACACGCAGGCGATCTGCGGCTGGAATGGTCCCGGGCCGTTTACGATTACTAACAACTACCTGGAAGCGGCGGGCGAGAACGTCATGTTTGGCGGCGCCGATCCTTCCATAACGGGATTGATTCCGTCCGACATCGTGATTCGGCAGAATCATTTCTTTAAGCCTTTGTCGTGGAAAGTGGACGACCCTTCGTATGCCGGCAAGCATTGGACCGTCAAGAACCTGCTGGAAACCAAGAACGCTCGCCGCGTACTGATCGACGGCAACCTGTTTGAAAACATTTGGGCCGATGCGCAAGTGGGATTTGCCATCCTCTTGAAATCCAACAACCAGGATTCAACGGCGCCCTGGTCCGTCACTGAAGATCTGACTTTCAGCAATAACATCATCCGCAATGCCCTGCATGGACTGAACATTCTCGCGGTCGAAATACCGCCCAAAATCAGTGCCGTGGGTAATCGCTTTCGCATTATCAATAATTACTGGGACGTGCAGCAGATTTGGTTTCAAGGAACCAATGGGGCTGTGGATGTACTTTTCGATCACAACACTTTCTTCTCGCGCGACGGTAACACCGCAAACTTTTATGGACTGGTGACACAGGGCTTTGTCTTTCGTAACAATCTGGGCACGAATGCCGGCTACGGAATGAAGGGCGACAGCGTCGGCGAAGGCATTGCCACTTTGAACCTGTTCTGCCCGGGCTGGGTCTTTGAAAAGAACGTACTGGTAGGCGCACCTGCCAACGCTTATCCGGTCAACAATTTCTACCCGAGTTCATTGAGCCAGGTCGGTTTCGTGGATCTCAGTGGCGGTAACTATCGCCTCGCGGCCGGTAGTCCCTATCGCAACGCGGGAACTGATGGCAAAGACATCGGTGTCGACTTTGACGCGCTGAACGCGGCCATGAGCGGTAGTTCAACGCCTACGCCCACGCCGACTCCTACGCCAAATCCGACTGCCACTCCGACTCCGACACCTACGCCGACCCCGACACCAACTCCGACTCCTTCACCAACACCGACGCCGTTACCGACACCAACGCCGAGCGCGAACGTGGCTTTCGTTCAAATGGATACGACGACCAAGGGCAACTGGAAGAACGTTTATGGTGGCGATGGCTACAACACAGTCAACGACAGCATTAACTATCCTTCGTGGGCACAGGTGAACGTCACCGGTTCTATAGGTCCGACATGGGCCACTTCAACTACCGACGTGCGCGCGTTGCTGAGGAAAAACGGCAGCGACCGGGTCGCGGCTCGTTGGGAATCGAATTCTTTCTTTACGATCGATGTGAATCTCACGGACGGCGCAACGCATCGCGTCGCTCTCTACGGGCTCGATTGGGACGGTAACAATCGCTCTCAGCGAGTGGATGTGCTGGATTGGGCTACCAACGTATTGCTCGACAGCCGGACCATCTCGTCATTCAACGGCGGCCAGTACCTCGTGTGGAACGTTCGTGGTCGCGTGAAGTTCATCGTAAACAAGGTTGGCGCGAAGACCGCGGTGGTCAGTGGCCTCTATTTTGGTGGCGCTACGCCAACGTCGACTCCGTCTCCAACGCCAACGCCTACTCCGACGCCCACGCAGGGTGCGCCGCAGGTGAGTTTAACCGTACCGACTACGGGCTCGACATTTATAGCCGGTCAGGACATTACGCTCGCGGCGACTGCTACCGATGCAAACGGCGTCATCATGAAAGTGGAGTTCTATCGCAACGGTACGTTGATCGGAACTGACACTACTAGTCCATACACCGCACTGTGGTCCAGCGCCCAAAAGGGATCGTACAACCTGACCGCGAAAGCAACTGATAACAGCGGGCTCAGCACTACTTCCGCCGTGGTCACGATCACGGTAACGAATTCACCCAACACCGTGAACAAGGCGAAAGGGCGTGCCAGCACTCTGGTCAACCAGGAATACGCAGGCGCGGGCGACGGCTCGTTTACGAATACCACGTTGGCTTCCGACATCAACCTGCTGACCGCCGATATCGAACAGGCCTATTCGGAGTTTCGCGCCGAGTCTTCATCGTTTGGTGCAACTGAGGCTCAGATCGACTCGCAGATCCGTGCGGCGCTGCTGTTCAGCAAGGCAAGCACCGGCCTCGCGATGAGAACAGCGTCGAGTCCGAACATCAAAAACAACTTGTTGCGAATTGCTTCGCACCTCGCCATCGCCGAAGACCTGATGCGTTACAACACCATCACGAAGGCCACTATCGATCAGGCGGCGGCGACGAAGACCAGGACCAACGTTGCCGTGGGCCAGGCGAACGCGGGTTATGGATTGACTTCAGTTTCGCCGGTTGCGCCTTCGAGTCTGGGCGCGATTACAGGTGCCGGCAATCCGCAGCCGATGATCGGGAACATTGTTTTTGCAACGCTCCAGAGTGACGGCACGCTGCCTTACGAAGTTGGCGGATTGAGCGTCACGGTTGGCGGCCTTGCGGTGCCGGTGCTCTACGCTTCGCCGTGGGGGATCAAGTTCTTCATGCCGACGGATATTCAGCTAGGGACCGCGGAAGTGATCGTCTCGTCGCAGGACGGCTACATTTGCCAGGGGGTGGTGAGTGTCGAGCGCACTGGTTCGAGAATCATGACGTCTGGTGACGATGATAATGGCGTTGCGGTTGTGTCTAACAACCAAACGCAAACGACTACGAACTTTGAGGTCGTGACGCCCCAGAACTTCGGTCTGGACAACCGAACGCGCTTGAACATTTTTGCGACTGGTATCAGCGGCGTTGCTCAGAATTCGAATACAAGCAACGATATCAAGGTTAATGGCAAGACGAGAGTCAACTATGCCGAGTCTGTCTCGGTCGAAGCGCGACTCGGCAATGGCCAGGTATATACGTTGCCGGTGGAATTCGCGGGCGCGCAGGGAATGCTCCCCGGACTCGATCAAATCAAAGTGATTCTCATTCCGCAGTTGAAGGGTGCGGGCACAGTTCAACTGACTTTGATCATGGGCGCTCAACGCAGTAACGCACCGACAATCTTCATCAAGTAAAAATTGTTGCTTCGGTGGGGCGGGGGTGACTCGGAAACGGATCACCCTTTTTTGTTATGTTTATCTCGCAACTGAGAACGGCGGTGTAGCGATGGTCTATTAGGACCACTGCGAATGCGGCAAAGTGCCGCGTTTGATGGTCTAAGTGCGTAATGGAATTGTAATAAATAATCCGTAATAAATAATCCGTTGACAGTGGACTATGTCGGGAGTAAAGTGCGGCGCGTTAGTTACTTCTCCCCTCCACGCGTAAACTGGTTGACCCGCCAACCAGGCCCATAACTCAACCAAGGGTGTTAGTCAGTCAGAGATTCCGTCGAGCAACGGCATAGAGATTTTTAGTCAACACTCGCGGAGTATCTGAACCAAGTTCGGAAAACAGCGCTATTCGCCAGGCCACACGTAAACAGGATTGAAGTCCAATCCACGCTAGACGTTTAGGAGTGAGTTTTAGAGGAGTGCGAGAGCCAAATATCGAGGCATGGGCGAAGCCTGCAAGTAGCAGCGCTTCGTGGAGGTTGGACTCTGTGTAGCCAGTGACATGCGTTAATTCGATGAAGCGGCTGAAGCCTGCGCTGATCGCACTCATATTTGGTGTCTGAATAATCGCAACACCGCCTGGCCGGAGTGAACTGTGGATTGCTTTCAACAGGTCGAGGCCCCTGTCAGGCGGCAGGTGTTCGATTACGTGATGCAAAGTCACTACGTCGTATGTCTCAACTCTTTCACTCAGATAAAGGGTCGAATCGGGCGCGCGCGACGCATTCAGGCCGGCCGATCGGCAGTGTTCAATTTGGTCAACCCCAACATCGATTCCTTCGAGGTTGGAATAGTTTTTCGCTTTTAGCCAGGTCAGAAACTGGCCCCATCCGCAGCCTATGTCGAGGATCTTTGCATTGCGATCAGCAGGCAGATGAGCTGCCACGTTGGTCTCGTAGTCTTCGAAAGCGAATCGATAGTCCTGGGCCAGACTACCGCTTGGTTGAAAAGTAATTGGGTGCTGAAAGGCGTTCATTTAGTTCGTAGCGAGAGCGCAGAATAGTCCCATCGTTTTGAGTATAGGACAGTTTAGAAAGGAAACTAAAAATGAGCTACACTTCAGAGTTAAGTTATCGACGTCCAATCCTTGGGTTCGCAATGTTTGTAGCTTGCATCCTGATGGTTGCGTATCCAGGTACCGCCAACGGACAATGGACCACTAACGGTAATAATATCAATAATACAAACTCCGGCAATGTGGGCGTCGGAACGAGTAACCCAGCGCAAAAACTGGATGTGGCAGGGGCTATTGCAAGCAGTGGAACCACTGTAATCGATGCCAGCAGGAATGTAACGAATGCGGGTTCAGGTACATTCTCCGGAACTGTCTATAGCGGCGCCCTCAACTCCTTTGTCGCCAATTCTTCCAATGCCGTAATCGTCCCTCCGGCTTCACCAGCTATCGGTTTCAACTCCCAGAGATTTGATCAATATGTGAGTAGATCGGCAATCGGTGGATTATTTGGGACGAACGTCCATCCTGAGACGAGCGGACATTACAGCTATGGTATTTGGTCCCGAGCTGTCGGCAACGGTGCGCCTGCTGGTGGGACTGCGATTTCGGAAACGATTGGCGTCCTGGCCGAGTCGCAGGCAACGATAGCTCCTTATAACGCGGCGGTGAAGGCGAACTCGCTGATGATCGGCGACTACTATGTGAACGGGTCCGTATTCGGAATCGACGCCAGTGTGGGTCGTGCCGCTTGGGTAACGTTGACGCAAGGCAATCAGATTTATGGGGTGCGTTCGATTGCATCCGGTGGGTCGAACTATGGAACTGGCGATACTGTCTATGGGATTTATGCTTCAGGTTCCGGAGGCAGTCTCAATTATGGTGTCTATTCCGCCGCGGGAACAAACTACTTCAGCGGCAAAGTTGGGGTAGGGATCACCTCACCCAGCTACTCGCTCGACATCAACGGGGGAATAAATGGTTTTCGCGCGAAAGCTTCAACCTCATCAGCGGGCGATGCGGTGGCGGCGTTTGAGAACAGTGGTGGAATTCAGATGATCCTGCGAGGTGATGGGAAGCTTGGCCTTGGCACGGCAAGCCCGAGTGAAAAACTCCACGTCCAGGGTGGGAACGTCAGGGTTGTCGACGGAAGCATCACCATCATCAACGGAAACATCAACGCCAAATACCAGGACGTTGCAGAGTGGGTTGATTCCTCACAGGAACTTCCACCGGGCACGGTAGTAGTCCTCGATAGCAGCAAATCAAATCAGGTAATTGCCTCGACGCAGTCGTACGACGGCCGTGTTGCCGGTGTCATTTCCCTCAAGCCGGGGTTGGCCCTCGGTGAGGAAGGTGAGGGTCGTGTGCTGGTTGCGACAACTGGTCGCGTGAAAGTGAAGGTTGATGCCAGTAGTGGTCCAATTCAGATTGGTGATCTACTCGTGACCAGCGACAAACCGGGTCTGGCAATGAAGTCGATGCCCGTAGACATTAGCGGCGTCCGCATTCATCGACCGGGGACTTTGATCGGCAAGGCACTCGAGCCGTTGGCCCAGGGCACAGGCGAGATCCTGGTGCTGCTGAGCATGCAATAAGTAAACCCGCAAAAGTAGCTGTTGTTTCCGGAGAGCGCATCATGATTAGGCGACTAATTAGCGTGAGTTTGCTGGTAGCGGTGTTGTTATCGTTGACCCCGGTTGGGCCAACCACGAGTGGCAGTTCCAGGCGAGCGAGCGAGAATGTCGATCAGCGGACCTGGCTCGTAGGGCTGCAGAGTTATGCGGCGCTGGGCAATTGGCTGCTCGGTAAGTTGACAAGGCCCGCTAAACGAGAGCGACAAATGACAGCCGCACCGCCGGTGACGGCGTTTCTCAATCCGGCGCCGTTTTTCATCGACGCGCCTACCAACCTCACGGTGACCTCAGCGGCGGACGGACAGATCACTCTGAGCTGGACAGCGCCGCCGGGTTCAGTAACCAATTATCAGGTGGAACGCGCCGCGGTCGTTGGTTCATTTGGGTTGCTGAACACTGCTTCAGGAACCACCTTTGCCGACCAATCGGCGAGCGTCGATCACGCATATTTGTATCGAGTGCGAGCAGTTGCACCGGGTGGCGCTGTTTCGCCGCCGAGCAATATGGCTTTTGGAACAGCTACTTCGTTTGAATTTAATGACCTGCTCGGCAAGGACATCAAGGCCCAGCATTTTTACGACGTGCGCACGGCGATTAATGCAGTACGAGCACTGGCGAATGTGCCGTTGGCCACCTGGACGCCTCGTCAATCACTTGCCGGCTTGTCTATTGAAGCCAACGACGTGCAGGAGATGCGCAACAAGCTGCAGGATGCTTTGGATGTGCTGAACATTAGTTGGCCACCTTACGCGGATCCGGTACTGAGTACGGGAAACAATGGCACTCCAATAAGAGCTATTCACCTCGAGCAATTGCAGGCGCGCTCCACGCGTGGAAGCAGCGGCAGTTCTGTGCCGCCGAGTTCTGATCTATCGACAACGCGCCTCGATCCGATGAATCAAACAGGCGGCGGAGGCGAGAACCCGTTGTCGCGTAATTTCAATTGGAACACGCCGCTGTTGAAGCTGTCTGGACGTGCCGGATTGGACTTGGAACTGACACTCTCGTACAACTCGCTGGTCTGGACCAAGGCCGGGAACACCATCACGTTCGACCTGGATAAAGGCTTTCCGGGGCCTGGTTTTCGTCTTGGCTTCCCTACGATCCAGCCGCTCTATTACAACTACGACGTAAACAAGTATGCCTATATGCTGATCAAGCCTGATGGCGGACGCGTTGAGCTGCGTCAGGTGGGAACAACCGCGCTTTACGAAGCGGCTGATTCATCGCATCTATTGTTCGACTCGAACAGCCTGATCCTGCGCACTACTGACGGCACGCAGTTGAAGTATGAGTTCAAAGGGAACGAGTTTCAGTGTACCGAGGTCAAAGACCGCAACGGCAACTTCATCACGATCAATTACACCAGCTTTGGCCGCATCAGTAACATTGTCGACACTCTCGGACGCACTATTACCTTTGAATACAACACTGACAATAATCTCACCTTCATCAAGCAGGCATGGACGGGACAACAAGATCCGCATGTGTGGGCGTCATTCAGTTATATCTCGCAAACGATTACTACGAAGTTCCCCCAGAGTCTGACCAAAATCGCTCCCGCGGAAGTTAAAGCGTTGCGGACGGTCACGCTCAACGATGGTTCGCGCTTCGAGTTTGACTATAGCTCCTGGGGACAGATCCTGAAGATCAACAATAAAGCGGCGGACAATCACTTACTAAATTACCGCTCATACAATCTGCCGGCCGACGCGACAAACGAGTACCCCGACTGCCCGCGCTTCACTGAGCGTCGTGATTGGGCCGAGAACTGGAACCGGAGTAATTCGACGACCGGACTGTCCGGTTTACCGAGCGGAGCTGAAGGTGAGGTTCTGACTGCGACCTGGGCGATCCCTGCAAGTGGCTCGTGGACTATGCCCGACGACACACAACAGTCAGGCATGATCGCGCAGGTGACGTTGGCTGACGGCACTTACGTGAAGCCCTACTTCGCCGGCGAGGCGGGCGGGACTACCGGTTGGCAGCGCAGCTTGCCTTCTTTAGTGGAGACGTACGGGCGCAGCAAGCCGGCGGATCCAATCACAAAACAGAAGAGCGTGGCGACGAAGTGGACCCAGGATGACACTGGCGTTTCCTATCTCCTAAACCCGCGCGTGGAAGAAACAAACGTTTATGACTACCTCCCCTCCGGACAGATTTTGAATCGCGCACGCACGCGACTCACTTATCAAAGTGTCGATTTGGGCAACGGCGCCAGTTGTCACTTACCGAACGAGTTTTATGAGTATCAGAGCAATGCCACCACCGTGTTGCGCCGCACACATACCGATTACAACACCAACTCGGCTTACATCAGTCGTCGCATATTAGGATTGATCAGCGGCAGCTCGCTATATGAGACCAATCCAACCACAAATGTGGAGACGCTGGTTGCAAAGACCGGATTCGATTACGACGAAGCACTATCGATTCAAGGTAACGATGCGCCGGTCCAGCATGAATCTACTTACGACTCAAACTTCCTGATTGGTCGTGGCAATCAGTCGACAGTTAAAAGGTACGATGTTGGTGACCTGACACAGGTCACGACCTCGAAGACGAAGTTCAACACGGCCGGAGCTCCCGTGGTGCTAATCGATGCGATGACCCACCAGCAAACTATCAGTTATGCTGATTCTTATTCTGACGGAAACGACGACCGAAACACGCTCGCCTATCCCACCAGCGTGACAAATGCTGACACCTTCACCTCAACGGCAAAATACAATTTTAATTTCGGCGCGGTTACGCGTACGCAAACTCCCACGCCGGCTGGTCAAACTGCCGGCACCATTAGAAACTTCACCCATGATGACAAAGCCCGCCTGCTAAAAATGGCCATTGAATTTGGCGAGAATGCAGATTACGCGCACATGCGGTTCGAATATCCAAACAGTCAGAATCGCATTGATACTTACGTGACAGTGCAGCAAAGCTCGTCTGAAGCGCACTCGTTCAAGATGTTCGACGGGCACGGCCGTGTGTTCGCGGCCGCTGTAGATCACCCGGGAAGTACAAACGGATTCAGTGCTCAATTATTCCTCTTCGACAAGCTGGGCCAGATCATTAAATCTTCCAATCCAACCGAAACGGACTTGAGTGGAATACCGGTTCAGTGGCGCGCGTTGGGTGACGATCAGTCGACGGGTTGGCTTTACTCGCAACAAACTTATGACTGGAAGGGGCGCCCACTTGTAACCACGAATCCCGATCTCACCACCGAAGAAGCAAGTTATTCCGGATGCGGCTGCGCCGGTAGTGATGCGACGACTTTGACAGATGCAGGAACGATTGATGCCGGCACAGCCAAACTACGCCAGATGAAAATATATCGCGACGTTCTCGGGCGCACCGTTAAGACAGAAGTGCTCAACTGGCAGAACGGCACCGCCTATTCAACCGTCGTGAACGTTTACAACGCGCGCGATCAGGTGACAAAGGTGAAAGAGTATGCCGGTGCGGAAGGAACCGGCACACCACTCGAAACCGCCCTTACCTATGATGGTTTTGGTCGTCTCAAGACGAAGCGTCTGCCACAGTACGACCCCAACGTGACAACCACGTATGACTACAACGCCGATGACACCGTGCAAAAGGTCACCGATCCGCGCGGGGCGACCGCCACGATGTCCTACAACAACCGTCGACTGGTGACTGAGATCCTTTACGGTGTGCCGTCCGGTTCAAACATTCCTGTCACTCCCACCGTGTCATTTGGATATGACGCCGCCGGGAACCGAACTTCCATGTCAGACGGAATGGGTACCGTAAGTTATCAATATAACCAGTTGTCGCGGCTCACATCGGAGTCGCGTACATTTAATGATCCTGCCAATACCGCGATCAACGGAGTCGTGCGGACGATTTCTTACGATTACAATCCGGCCGGGCAGATATCCAGCATCACCAATCCTTTTGGAGCCGTGATTAATTACGGTTTCGATGCGACGGGCCGGATGAATAGCATCTCCGGCACCGGTTACCCGGTCTCTCAGTTTGTCACCGGCATGACATACCGAGCCTGGAATACTCTGAAGTCGCAGACAAACGGCAATGGCTTTACGGAAAGCGCCACCTACAATTCGCGCTTGCAAATGACCGGCTTTGAGGTGCGTAAATCGACTAATGAGATCGTTATGTCGACTTCGAACCAATACTATAACGACGGGCAGCTCAAGTTCAGTGATGCTCTCGATGAACGCTTCGACCGCGCCTTCTCCTATGATCATGCCGGCAGAATCAAAGAGACTTACACTGGCTCAGAGGCACGCGACTTCAATAACAACACATCCGGCAGCACGCCCACTGGTCCCTATCGACAGAGTTTTCAATACAACGCATTCAACCAGTTAACGCAGCAAACAGATCGCCTTTGGAGTGTGAGCGACACTACGACGACCTCGTACGCCAACAACCGTCGCGTTGGCTGGACTTATGACGCAGCCGGAAGGCTTCTCGTAGAGGATTCAGTGAGCTACACGATTGATGCCGCCGGCCGTATTACACACACCGAGTCACCAGGTTTCAGCAACTCCGTCGACTTTGACGGCAATGGCCAGGTGATTAAGGAAACCAAGGTCAGACCACCCGTCCTGGGCCATACCATCACCATTAAAACCTATTCGTTGAGTGCAACACCCCTCGGTAATGCGGTAGTTGTGGAACTCAACCCCAGTGGAGGGATGAACAAAGAGTTCGTGCATGCAGGCGCTCGTACGATCGCCGAGACTTTTAGTACCACCGTCGAGTGGAAACATCAGGATCCAGTCACGGGCAGCACCGGAGAAAGTACTTCCTCGGCCGCCTACACTGCATTAGGAGAGCCAAATGCCCTCGGCGTTAACGTCGGTCTTACAGAGCCGCCACAGCAAGCTCCGGGAACATTCGACATCCCCGAGCCAATGCTTTCTGGAGCGAATTTATTTAGCGCTTCCAGTTGCAGCGGTACAAATTGCACAACTTGTTATCTCAATGGAATTGAGCACGATTGTGGCAACGTGTATCAGTTGGGCCAGGCGGGTGCGCTGAAAATCAGAGTTGATAATGCTGTTGGCGAAAGCAAGTATGTTGATGCCGAAGGGTACCTTGGTGGGCTGTACACTGTAGGCAGGTACTACAACACCGTCGTAGAGCTTGCGGACCGCATAATCTTCAACATCAACTTATACCAGGGATCGTTCATTCCGCTCCCAGCGGGACCAGCGGTTCAGCAGAATCCCAAAAACCCGCTAAACCCGAAACAGCAGGAACGTATGAAACAGATCAGAGGAAACTTTCAGATACCTCTCAACTATTTTAATATTCTTGAGGACACTAAGGAGCGCGTTAGAAAACGACTGCAGAATCCGAATTGTCGCGCCTTGCTTGGAAACGCCGACGTCGATGACATTCTTGAAAACAAAACGACGATAAGTCCATTCGATCAAGAGGGCGTTGTTTCTAACAAAGAAGGAGTCGCGGCGGAAACCATGCTGCGTGATGACCAGGGGAATAGGACACTCAATGGATCGATTAATTTTACGCCGCTTAATAGTAGCCCTTTCTTCTTTTCGGGTTTAACAGCCAGCGGCTATGGATTAAGTGGACGCAGCCTGTCACAAAACGATCTCCGTGATCTCACTCTGATTCATGAACTCGTCCACACAGGGGATATTACTGGCAAGTACGACGATGTCGTAGGAAAGATAAACAGTCGCCTGAACAGATTGATCCTGAAGAACTGTTTTTGATTTTATAATGTGAGAAAGTTCAACTAGAGGTTACGCAGGCATGCATTTAAACACATGTTTGATTGGAGCGACGGTCTTATTCTGCCAAATGCTGACAGCAACGCAAAATGAGATTCGGGCTCCATTTCGTCAAGCTCTGATGCCGAGCGCTAGTACTGTTCAACGGCTGAACGTGCAAGAACCAATAGACGTTGAGTTTTGTCATTTAGTCACCC
Source organism: Pyrinomonadaceae bacterium (assembly GCA_035275005.1). Classification (GTDB taxonomy): domain Bacteria; phylum Acidobacteriota; class Blastocatellia; order Pyrinomonadales; family Pyrinomonadaceae; genus PSRF01. The sequence goes on from DATENQ010000553.1 coordinate 20,601, forward strand.
ATCCTGAGTCATTTCGAGATAGATTGGTTCGTGTTAAGGCGGTCTTTGAATCCACTTTCGAATGGAGCAGGCTATACGATGATGCTTGTCGTAGCTCGAAGAATTATGTTTGGCCGAAATTCGAGTGCGATACCATCGAATCGTGCGAGAAGTTTAGACACCAGCTTAAGAAAGATATGGTCGGTGACAATTTCAATGGGAAGAGAGTAGCAGTGGTGCTTTTGGCCCGATTTCGCGAAAGCAATAATTCGAAACGAGGCTTTGGCGTACAAGGCGGATTGCCGTTTCAGCTGGAAATTTTGAAAATAGAAGCGACCGAGAGAATTGCAAAGACAGCCGGTAAATCAAAAGTCAAAAATCGTTTCCGTTGATACTCTCGGAATAAACACCGCATTAATCCTTTCCTAAGATCTGGCAAACTGGCCACGCGTGATTGTCACGTTGGGCTGATCTGAGCTAAGCTTTGGCCCGTAATTAATCCGAGTGAAGGTCTTAACGGGTTTCGTAGGGAAATTTGCCCTTTTCTTGCGAGATTCCATCAAGGGGAATTTACTGAGAATGAGTGTCCCGGCCACCAAGAAACTGTGGCAAGGTATTGCCATCGGTTTCGCTATCGCATTCGCCTACGCCACTGTCATGGCCAAGCTTTTCCATGACTGGTGGAACGACGAAAACTATTCCCACGGCCTCTTAATCCCATTAATCATTGGCTATATCATCTGGACGCAGCGGGAAAAGCTTGCCCGCGTGCCGGCCAATTCGTCCGTTTTTTGGGGCGGCGCCGCGATCTTGTTTGCCCTATTCGCGCTCTGGGCAGGCGTGGCCGGAGCTGAGCTCTACACACAACGACTCTCCCTGATTCTGCTTTTGTCCGGTATTACGGTTTATTTCTGGGGCTTCAGACTACTGCAAATGCTGCTGGTCCCGGTGGCACTGCTGTTTCTGGCGATGCCTATCCCGGCAATTATCTTCAATAAAATCGCGTTTCCACTACAGTTATTTGCTTCTCGTTGCGCCGTTTGGTCCATGAGCATGCTCGGTATTCCCGTGCTGCGGCAGGGAAACATCATCGAGCTGAAACCGCTTAACTCCATCGATACCAAGAAACTCGAGGTGGTTGAGGCCTGTAGTGGCATCCGGTCGCTGATGACCCTGCTGACCCTGGCCGTCGTGTTTGCTTACTTCACGCACACGCCCCCGCCCATAGATGCCACCGACAAGCCCGGCACGCGTTTCGGCTGGCTCAGGAGCTACTGGTTCTGGCGTGCGGTCATTATCGTAGGTTCCGCCGTGCCCATTGCCATTTTGACCAATGCATTCAGAGTGAGCGGTACGGGCGTACTGGCGCATTATTACGGAACAGAGGTCGCGGACGGTTTTTTCCATTCTTTTTCAGGTTGGGCCATCTATATCGTGGCTTTTATCCTCTTATTCGGCATTGGCATGATACTTGATCGCTTTAAGCCGGCTCAGGCTGGCGGCGACCAGTCAATCGAAAGGAAGTCGTCCGGACCTGACGCTGCTGTTTCAATCAGTCCAGTGGTTTCGGCCGAAGGCTCAGAGCTATGAATTCTTCATTGCGTTTCGGCGTGCTGCTGGTCCTGCTCCTCGTGGCGGGGGTTCTTGTCAACGCCTGGTCCTATCTTGGCGAAGCACATGTGGAGCGCAAGGAACTAAAGGACTTTCCCCAGACTATCGGCGCGTGGCAACGAACAGGAAACGATCAAATACTGGACGACGAAACGCTCAAGGTGCTGAAGGCCAGTGATTACCTGCTGCGCGACTTCCGCAAGCCTGGGGGCCAGGTCGCTAATCTCTACGTGGGTTACTACGCAACACAGCGCTCAGGCGCCACTTATCACAGCCCGCTGAACTGCCTGCCCGGATCGGGCTGGCAACTGAGCGAGCCGGGCAAAGCGACGATCGCACTTTCAGATGGGACCAGCTTTGTTGCCAACAAGTACATAATTAAGAGCGGCGACTACAAAAGTTTGATGATCTACTGGTACCAGGGAAGAGGTCGAAACGTCGCGAGCGAGTATTGGGGCAAGGTTTACACAGTTCTCGATAGTGTTCGTCTGAGAAGGTCCAATGGCGCGATGGTCCGCGTGACCGTGCCAATTGGTAACTCAGAGGATGCAGCGGAGCAGGCAGCGATCGAATTTGCGTCGTCGGCTTCGGCAGTTTTACCGCAGTATGTACCGTAGCGTACGACGACGCCGGGGAGGAAACGGTTATAGTTTTGGAAATCAGCCACGACACGCACAGCCATACGACCCCATTTTCGTCGTTTTTGTGCCTCTTTGCGGCCTTCCCCCCCAAACTGTTGGAAATGAACACGGATTAAACTTTTTCCAGAATTGTTCAGGTTTTAAGGGTTTCCCGGCAATTGCCCGCCGGGGAGTCTGGCGAATCTGAAACGAAATAAAAGCTGCCCGTTCTGTAAGGGGCAGTGATGATGGAGTAAATAATGAAAAGCGAGTGCCGCGGTTATCTTTTTCTTACGACCCTATTCTGTCTTCTTCTCGCAGTCGCAGTTTCTTCAACCGGCTGCGCCAATCCCGCAAAAGCAAAAGCAGACCACGTCAAAAAAGGCGAAGCTTACCTGAAAGAGTCAAAGTTTCAGGAAGCCTCGCTCGAGTTTCGCAATGCGATACAGATTGACGACAAACACGGGGACGCGCACTGGGGTCTGGCCCGCGCGTTTGAAGGTCTCGAGCGCTTTCCGGAAATGATCGACGAACTGCGCAAGACTATCAATCTCGATCAGAACAATCTCGATGCGCGCGTCAAGCTTGGTAACTACTACATCGTTGGCGGTCGCACTCGCGCTGACGTCATAACCGAAGCGGAACGACTGGCAAAGGAAGTCCTGGCCAAGGATCCGAACCACATTGAAGGCCACATCCTGATGGGCAATGTGCTCTTCGCCCAACAGCAAACAGACCAGGCCCATGCGGAACTAAACCGCGCGATCGAGATCGACCCCAATCGAATTGAATCGTATCTCAGTATGGCGAGGTTTTACCTTGCTAACCGCGAACCAGCCAAAGCAGAAGAGATTTACAAAAAAGCGATTTCGGTCAATGCGAACTCGCCGATGGTCCACACCGAATACGGCAAGTTTCTAACGCAATCCAATCGTCCGGCTGAAGCTGAAGCAGAGTTGCGCAAAGCAGTCGAAGTCGCGCCGAAGGACCGCACTGCTCGCTTCGTGCTGGCGAGTTATTACCTCGTCAACAGACAGCTTGATAAAGCCGAAGAATCCTACAAAGAACTGGCGGCGATCGAACCTGATAAACCAGAAGGTCAGGCTGTGCTTGCCGACTTCTATTCCGCCATCAATCGCTCAGACGATGCGGTTCGCATCTATCAGGACGTCCTGAAGAAGTCACCTGATTACGTGCAAGGCCGCTATCGCCTCGGCGAAATCATGTTGACGAAGGGCGATACGCAGGGTGCGAACGCCCAGATCGACGAGATACTCAAGAAAGACAAGAACGACCGGCAGGCACTGCTGCTGCGTGCTCGCGTGAAAGCCCAGGGCGGACAAGTCGATAATCTGAAGAGCGCGATGGAAGATCTGAAGAACGTGCTCAAGCAGGAGCCAAACTCCCGGTCCGGTTTGTACTTCATGGCCCAGATCAATTTCAACCTGGGACTGATGGACCAGGCCCGTGCTTTCGCCTCCGATCTCGAAAAGAACTATCCCGACTACCTGCCGGCGAAGTTGATACAGCTTCAGATCGCACTTACCGGCGGCGATCAAAAGAGCGCACTGGCGATGTCGACTGACTTGCTCTCGCGCCTCGACAAGACTGCTCCCGACCGTGAGAACTCGCCGCAGATGCTTGCGCAGATTCGTGAGAAGGCTTACCTCACGCGCGGCACCGCGCAGCTACAGTTAAGAAATTTCCCTGCCGCGCGACAGGATTTTGAGTACGCAAAGCAGATCGCTCCGCAGGATCCGGTTGTTCACAACAGCCTGGCGCTGGTTTCGCTCGCGGAGAACAAAATGCAGGACGCTATCGGTTTCTTTGAAAATACGCTTAGCGTTGATGCTACCAACTTTGACGCGCTCAACGGGCTGATTTCGATCTATGCAAATCAAAAGGAAATGGGTAAGGCCCACGCCCACGTCGACCAGGCGCTGAGCGCTTATCCAAACGTCGCTTCGTTGCACTTCCTCAAAGCCACCGCGTACGGGTTTGAGCAGAATTTACAGATGGTCGAAGCGGAATTGAGGCGAGCGATCGAGATCGACGGGAATTACCTGGCGGCCTACTCTGCTCTGGCCAATCTCTACATCAAGTCGAAACAGGAAGATCGCGCCATCGCCGAGTATCAGAAGATTGTGTCTCTGCGACCGGAGATCTCGACGCCTTACACGATGATCGGAATCCTCGAAGACCAGCGTAAGAACTATGACGCAGCGGAGGATAATTATCGTAAAGCTCTCGAGAAAGATCCGAACAATGCTATTGCCGCCAACAATCTCGCGTGGCTTTACGCGGAGACCGGCAGGGGCAATCCCGACGAAGCGGTCAGGTTGGCCCAGGGCGTGGTGCAGAGGCATCCGAATGTCGCCGGGTTTATCGATACGCTCGGCTGGGTGTACTACAAGAAGAACCTTCATGCCGCGGCGGTCGAGCAGTTGCGCAAGGCTGTGACGCTTAACGAAACGCAGGCTCGCGCGTTAAACGCCGCGCCGAGTGCGGCATATCGTTACCATCTCGGGATGGCATTGAAGGGTAAGGGCGACACGGAAGAGTCGCGTCGCGAACTGGAAACGGCGATCCGCATGTCGGAGAAAGCCCCGTTTGCCGATGTGGACCAGGCCCGCAAGGCATTGTCCTCGTTGTGAGATGAGGAACGTTTTGTAGGGGCGGCACTCCGTGGCCGCCCGGTCCGCGCAAAAAATTAACGACGGGTGGCCACGGAGTGCCACCCCTACAAAAACGCCCGTGGCATCTTGAAAAAAGAAATAGGAGTGCGTTATGAGCGCTGAATTCAGACAACGAAAACCGAGTGAGTATTTAAAGATTCTACAGCGACGTAAGTGGCTCGTGATTCTTCCGACTATCGCAATCACGATCGCGGTGGCGATGGTGGTCTTTCGTCTACCCGATGTCTACGAGTCGTCGACGCTTATCGTGGTCAGGCCCTCAACGCTTCCTAAGAACGTGGTTCCCTCAGTCACCGAGGACAACCTGACGCGACAGTTAGCCGGCATCCAGCAGGTCGTTAACAGCCGCAGCTCGCTCGAGCCGCTGGTCCAAAAGTACGATCTCTATAAAGCAGAGCGACTCCGCGGCGAGCCGCTCGACAGCGTCGTCAACATGATGCGGGCGGACATCAACGTCAAGGTCAACACCACTCGCAATGACATCACCAACGGTTTCAATATCAGTTACCGGTACCGAGACGCCAAGATCGCGCAAACGATTACTGCGGAGCTCGCCGGAAAATACATCAATGAACAAACTGCCGACCAGGTGCACTCCGGCGCGGCGGCGAAACAGTTCATCGATAACCAGGTTAACCAGGCCAAAGAGGAGCTCGCCGCGATCGACAAGCAGCGACTCGACTTCATGTCGACCCACGTAGGCAATCTTCCATCGGAAGCCACGGGCCTCTTCAATCAACTTGCCGGTTTGCGTGAAGAGCAGAAAGCATTAATGACAGAGGTGGGACGGTTGCAGGATCGACGCGCAGCCGCGACCAACCAGTTGGCAGTGCTCAAGGAGAGTCGACAACAGACAATCATCGATACCGCGGAGAATATAACCGATCCAAAAACAACGCAGGGATGGTCGCAGCTGGTGGCGCGAAAAGCGGCGTTGGAAGGTGAACTGACCAGGCTGGAACAGGAGTACAAACCGGCACATCCTGATGTGATTGCGAAAAAGAAGGAAGTCGAGCAGGTCAAAGAACAGATGGACGGCCTGGTCGGGGAGTGGAAGGACAAGATCAAAAGCAGGCAGGAGAAACTCGAGAGGAACCCCAATCCGGGTATCGCCGCGGCGGAAAGTGAAATCAAACTCGCCGAGGGCGAGATTAAGCGCCAGCAAAAGATGCTCGCCGACAACGAGAAGGCGATCGCTGGACTTATAGATCGCATCAACAACGTTCCCGGCGTCGAAGTCGCATTGGGAGCAATCGAACGGGAGTATTCAACCAAGAAGTCGGCTTACGACGATCTTCTGGAACAACAACAGAAGATTGGTCTCAACACCGAAGCCATCGTTCAGCAACAAGGCGAGGGCATCGAGGTGATTGATCCTGCCAACCTGCCGTCCAAGCCGGTCGCTCCGAAACGCATAATGCTCAGCAGCCTCGGGCTTGCAGTTGGTCTTGGTCTCGGTTTGCTGATGGTGGGAATCTTCGAAGGAAAACGCCTGCTCACGATCCAAAACTCAGAGGATGCTCGTCACTATACCGGCTTGCCCGTGCTGCTCGCGGTGCCTGAGTTGTTGACGCCGCAGGAAGCGCGAGCCGTGCCACGCCGTCGCAAGTTGATACTTGCCGCCGGTGTGATAGCCACGCTGGTCAGCATTCCGATGCTGGCCCTGGCGCTCAAGCTGACGCACGTTTTCGAATTCCTGATGCAAAGTCGTGGGTAAGCGGTAACTGGAGGTTTCAAAAGAGTGTACGCAGAATTTTACGGTCTGAAAGAGTTGCCATTCGCGCTGACTCCCGACCCGCGCTTCATTTACTTCACTCCGTCGCACACGGAAGTGATGGCCAACTTGCACTATGGCATTGAAAGCGGCAAAGGTCTCGTGGTGGTGACCGGGGAAGTCGGCACGGGAAAGACGACGATCCTGCGCTGGATGATGGAGCGTCTGGACCGCACCGTGCTCGTCGCTTACATCTTCAACCCGCGTTTGTCTGTGCCGGAGTTTTACCAGCATGTGGCGACGCTGCTCGACGTGCAGAAGTGGGAAACGAAGTCGGAGTTGTTGCTCGAGCTGGGGCGGGCGCTGGAGTCGCGCCACTCGCGCGGGCTGCGCACGGTGCTAATCGTCGACGAGGCGCAGGGTTTGTCGCCGCACGTTCTCGAAGAGATCAGGTTGCTCTCGAATTTTGAGTCAAACACAGCGAAGCAGTTGCAGATCGTGTTAACCGGTCAGCCGGAGTTGCGAGAAGTTCTCAACAACCCGGACCTGCGGCAGTTGAAACAACGCATTGCGCTGCGTTGCGTGATCAAGCCGCTGCCGAACGTCGAAGAAACGGATCGCTACATCACTTCGCGTTTGCTGGTGGCGGGCGCGGAGCGCACCGACATTTTCTCGCCCGAAGCCGTCGATTACATCTTTCGTTGTTCCGACGGCATTCCGCGCAACATCAACAATCTTTGTGACAACGCGCTGCTGGCCGGTTAGGCCGCCGGCGACGTGACGATTGGCCGCTCGATTATCGAAGACGTGGCGGACACCTTTGACATGCTGCCCCGCTCCGATCGGGGCAGGGGTCAGAAAGGCGAGGAACGCGAAGAGCCCGCGCGCATCTTTTCCTCCGCGGGCCGCGCCGAGTTATGGAACGCCGGCAAAACAACCGGCGAAGGCGATTAGCCACAGATAAAACGGATAACAAATCCGGATTGAGGTGAATAGATGGGAAGAGTTTTCGATGCCATGAGACGACACAGCGCTACCGACAATAACGGTAATGCTGCAAAGGCAACTGAGATATCAGAGCACCGTAAAGAGAGCCCGAAAGTTTCCGGGCTGCCTTCCGCGGCCCACATCGAGGAACAGATATTGAGCGGTTCCACGATCATGTCCGTGCCCGGAACGACGGTGCGAAGTTCAGCGTCCACTGCGCACACTGCGGATGTACCCGGCGGGTCGGCACTCCCCGGCGGAATTGCTTCGCGTGATGCTGGGGCAACTTTGGACGCTGCCGAGGCGACGCGCGCTGGAGGATTCGTCACTTTCGACGTCTCCCCATCGCGCGTCGAGCCTCACTTGATTGCCGTGAGCCAGCCTCG
>DATENQ010000554.1:0-3871 GCA_035275005.1 Pyrinomonadaceae bacterium
TCGTCAACATCACGCTGTGGATCAACCACCGCCGCCTCACCCTCGGAACCGATCAGGTAAGAAGCATGCGCTAAACAAGCGAGATAGAACTGTTTGAAAAACATAAATCCGTGTTTATCCGTGGTCCAATTTATAAAACTCGCGCGCTGGTTTCAACGGACGAAGCATCCAGTAGGGCCGGCGCGTGCCGTCCGGCGAATGCTGGTCAGCCGGACGCGTCATTGCAAGCCACTTCTTATAGACCTCACGCGACTTTTGCGTGTCGACAAAAATATCACCCGGCTGATCGCCCGGATCAGCGGCGCGAACGCGCACCGCCTGGTGCCAGCAGTGCATTCCGGAAATCGGATCCGGATGTACCGGAAACGTCATATTCTGGTGCACGCCGGCGTCTTTCCACCAGATGCGTAGCGTGTCCGGATCGTCCGACTCATACGGCGCGATTCCTTTTTCGCGTTTCAGGCTCCATTGCGTGCCGTCCTGGTCCAACTTCACCGTCGCCATTAATTGTCGCTGGCCTTCGTCAGTCAGTTTCCAACGGCCCATGTGATGACTACACGCCACGATGCCTGGTCGGATTCCTTCCGTCACCCACGCGGCCACGACGTAGTAACCAATCTCAGTTTCAACACGCACCAGATCGCCGGTGCGCACTCCGAGCTTTGCCGCGTGCGTCGGGTGAATCCAGAGCGGATTCGTGTGGGCGATCTCGTCGAGCCACTTTGCGTTTGCGCTGCGCGTATGAATCTGGACCGCCAGCCGGAACGTCGAGATCAGAATCGTCTGGTCTTCCTCGAGATTATCTTTGTGAACGTGACTCTTGAAATAGGTTGGTATCGCGAGCTCGGGCCAGCCCCAACTGTTCAATGTCGACGAGTAAAATTCAAGCCGTCCACTCGGCGTCGGGAAACCGCGCCTTACGCTGCCGTCGACGTTGACGCCAACGAGGCGACGTCCATCTTCATCGCCGTCAGGCAGCGGTAGCGGGACGATGTTAGGCCCAGCCGGTTTTGGCGCGCGTGTAAAGACTCGCCCGACCGCGTCTTCGCGCGCGTCTTCCAACTCTTCCGCGGGAACAATCTCTTCGTAAATTCTTCCGATCTTGTCCTTCACTTCAAACGCGCCGTAACGACGCATGAATTCGAGCGGAGTCAAATTCTCGGCGGCGGCTCGTTCCGGCAAGCCGGGAACCGAGTTGTCAAAGATCCATTCATAATACTCATCTACGCCGAGGCGCGTTCCGGGATTTTTCTTTGACTCGGCGTATTGTCGAATGCCGAGGCTTCCGTCGGGATCGATACGCCACGTCAGCTCCAGCCAGAATTCATTCTCTTCCCACACCTCGCCCGGGTTCACCTCGCGCGTGTCGTCAACAGTCTGGCCTTCCCGCTGCCTCAACGCTTTCATCACCGGCTGCCGGAAGCCGAGCCACTGCGAATCGTGCGTCTCGTAAGAATGAAGATCGTGACGCTCGGAGCCGACGCCCATCGGCAAAACATAATCGGCGTAGTAAGAAGTTTCATTCCACGTTGGCGTGAGTGCGATGTAACAACCGACGAGATCCGGGTCGGTCAACATCTCGATCCATGAAAAACCATCCGGGTTGGTCCACACGGGGTTGTAAACACGCGTGAAGTAAACGTCCAGTTTGGCGCGACCGTCTTTCAGGAAGTGCGGCAGCAGAAACGACATTTCGTTCATCGACAGCGGGTACTCGCGCGGCCACGTCGTCTCGTTCCACATGTTCGGGTGTGGCGGCGTGTAAATCGGTCGCGGAACAAACTTGTTCCACGCATTCGGGTAAACACCGCCTTCGGTCGCAATCGCGCCGAGCAAAGCATTCAACATGAAAAGACAGCGCGCTACGGCCCATCCGCCACTTACTCCCGACGCCACGCTGCGCCAGTTGTGCGTCGAGAATCGCGTTCCAGCCGTTGCAACCAGCCTCGCAATTTCCTCGATTACGTGCGCCTCAACACCTGATTCTTCCGCCGCAAAATCAAACGTGTAATCTCGGTAGATCCGTTTCAATCGCTCTTCAAAGTCCGTAAAATCCGCAGCCCCAAACTCTTTCCAGTTCCACCAGCGTTCGACAAACTCGCGATTGTAGAGATCGTTTTGAATCAAAAAATTCGCGATCGCGAGCAGGATCGCGGCTTCAGATCCGGGGTATGGCGCAACCCAGTAATCAGCATGTGTCGCAGTGTTCGACAGACGCGTGTCAAACACGATCAGCTTTGCGCCATTTGCTTTGCCGTCGATCACGCGTTGTGCATGTGGGTTGAAGTAATGGCCCGATTCGAGGTGCGCGCTAATCAGCAGGATGACTTTTGCGTTTGCGTGATCCGGACTGGGGCGATCGAGTCCCATCCAGAGTTGATAACCTTCGCGACTACCTGAGGAGCAGATATTTGTGTGTGAGTTATGCCCGTCGATTCCCCACGCCGCGAGAATGCGCTCGGTAAAGCCGTCTTCTCCTGGGCGGCCGACGTGATACATGATCTCGTGACGCCTGTTTTCCACGATGGCGTTGCGAATGCGCGTGGCAATGGTGTCGAGTGCTTCATCCCAGGTGGTGCGTTCCCATTTGCCTTCGCCACGTCTTCCGGCGCGTTTGAGTGGGAAGAGAATACGATCAGGATCCGTTACCTGATTGAGCGTCGCCGGCCCTTTGGCGCAATTCCGCCCGCGAGACCCTGGATGTTCCGGATTCCCCTCAAACTTCTGCACCTCGCCCGTAACCTTGTCGATATACGCGAGCAAACCGCACGCTGATTCGCAGTTAAAACAGGTGGTAGGAACGAGCGAGTAGTGCCGCTCCTTTCTCTGCGGCCACGCCTTTGAATCAAGCTCCGTCCAATCATCCCAACGCTCCTTCGGCGGAAACGCCGCAAGATGACTCCGACTCGGCCCCGGATAAAAGGTCTCGTCTTGTTTCATCGCAACCAGAAATTTTCCCTACGAGAATTTAATGCTCCAACAATATTTTTAACCAACCACGGGCGGCCACGGAGTGCCGCCCCTACAATTACGCCCAGGACAGAATTCACGCCAACGGTACTGACTGGCCGGCTTGGACGTACGCGTGTTCGAAGAGCATCATGCCGATCAATGCCAGGGGGGCAGCGGCGGCGCCGAAGGACGCTTCTACAACGCCCAGTACTGCGAGCAAGGGTAATAGGCCACCGAGAAGCGATAGGATGATGCCGATCCAGAAGTCGTTTTTATAACGCCCATTCACCATCTCCCAGATCGCGAGACGCGCGTGCGCGGTCGGATGAGTTAAAGAGACTTCGCCCCAGATCATCAACAGGTGAATGAAGCTCGAGATTGTCAGGATCCATAATAGGTGACGTACTTCCCAGCGCACCGTGTCGATCACGCCGCTCAAAAGATCGTCTGACGCCGTCGCGCCTTTAAGTATCACTATGACTGGCAGCAAAACCGCCGAGCCCAGCAGCAACGCCTGAACAAGCAGATGCGGCGGCAGCAGCGGGTTTTGCCACATGTCGCGCGCTTTTGCCTGCGCGAAAAGATACGCGGTGTAGACCGCCGTTAAAATCGACAATGGAATTCCCGCGATCATCAACCACGACTGAAACGATCTCGATCCAACCAAACTCGCGACGAAGTGCAGCGCAAGCACGAGCGTATAACCTGCGATAATGAACGCTCCCTTCACCAGCCAACTGCGCCACTGCGGTCGTGTGAAGATGAGATGGAAACGTTCCGGGTGCTCGAGATCCCAAATCAGCAGCAAGCCGGTGAGCGCAAGAAAGCCTCCGGAAAGAACAGGAGTGGTCCACAACCAGATCGAGTTCTTAACACTGAGCGCTCCAAGCAGCACGAGCAAACACGCTACGAGGTAGAC
>DATENQ010000555.1:0-11504 GCA_035275005.1 Pyrinomonadaceae bacterium
TTTGCGTTGTTATGTATCGCGATGCTCGTCAGTCGCGCGGCGTCGTGGATCCTCCTGGTCCAACTCGCGCATCGAGTCACATACAAGCTACGTCTTGAACTCTCGGCTCGAATTCTCGCCGCGCCGCTTCAGCATCTGGAAAAACTGGGAGCGCCGCGTTTACTGGCCACACTCACCGACGACGTTTCGGTGATTGCAGGTGCGCTCACCACAACGCCGATGTTAGTCGTTCACATCGTCGTGGTGGTCACGTGTCTCGCCTATCTCGGTTGGTTATCGTTACCGGCATTACTCGGCGTCTTCGGTTTTCTAATCTTCGGCGTGCTCTGTTATCAACTCCCACTCAGGCGCGCCTTGAATTATCTCGGCGCAAGCCGCCGCGATTTGGACGCTCTGTTCAACCACTTCCGCTCACTAATCGACGGCAACAAGGAACTCAAGCTGCACGAGGCGCGTCGCGCAGCTTTCTTTCACGATCAACTCGAACACGCGGCGCTCTCTTTTCGTCGCAAAGCGTCAGTGGGTGATGCTATCTACGCGCTTACCGCCAGTTTCGGGCACTTGTTGATCTTCATTCTGATCGGATTACTGATCTTCGCCCTGCCCGCTTTGCAGCCGACGACAACCGCCACGACGATCGGATACAGCCTCGTCATTCTTTACCTGTTGCCACCTTTGGAGGTGATCATGAGCGCCTTGCCGACACTCGGTCGCGCCAATGTCGCCTTGCAGAAGATCGAGGCGATGGGGCTGTCGCTGGAAGCGGAAAGTGTCGAGCGTTCCACTGCTATAAGTTCAAAAAGTAACGGCTACGAGAGTTTGAAGTTGCAAGGTGTGACTCATGCTTACGACAACGAAGACGGCGACGGATTTAAGCTCGGTCCGATTGACTTGAGCTTTCGACCGGCTGAGCTCGTCTTTCTGGTGGGCGGCAACGGCAGTGGTAAGACAACTCTCGCAAAACTCGTCACCGGCTTATATGCACCCGACGAAGGCGCCGTGTATCTCGACGGCGTGAAGATCACGGACGACACGCGCGACCAGTATCGACAGCTCTTCGCCGCAGTCTTTTCTGACTTCTATTTGTTTGAAAGTCTGCTGGGATTGAATGCCGGTGCTTTGGATGAAAAGGCGCTTCAGTATTTGCAGCGCTTGCAACTCGATCGCAAAGTGCGGGTGATCGACGGAGTGCTTTCGACCACGGATCTGTCTCACGGTCAACGCAAGCGACTCGCGTTGCTGACCGCCTATCTCGAAGATCGCCCCTGCTATGTTTTTGACGAGTGGGCGGCCGATCAGGATCCACTCTTCAAGGAAATTTTCTACCGGCGACTCTTGCCTGAGCTCAAGGCAAGAGGAAAGACAGTGATTGTCATCAGTCACGACGATCGATACTTTCATCTCGCTGATCGCATTCTCAAGTTGAACTACGGAAAGATGGAGCAGGAAATTCTGACCTCTTCGGTCATTATCAGCAGCAAATGATCTCGGAGAATCAATCAAGCGCAGCGCCGCCCGTGTTCGTTCTGTCATGCGAACGCTCGGGTTCGACCTTGCTGCGTTACATCATCGATACACACCCGGAGATTTGCAGTCCGGCTCACCTTCATCTTGGCCAGCTTTGTCGCAGTCTCCACACGTCGATCTTTTATTCGTTGGGCCAGACGATGGAAGAAGAGATGCGGGAGCAGTTGGTAGCCGTTGAGACACGGCGCGTCGTCGATGAGTTGATGGAGCGTTACGTAAGTGCCAAAGGAAAGCGGATGTGGTGCGAGAAAACCACGGAAAACCTGCAATACCTGAAGATCGTATCCGACGTTTTCCCCGACGCGAGATACATCTGCCTTTATCGCAATTGCATGGACGTGGTGCATTCAAGTATCGAGTGCAGCCGTTTGGGTTTTATTCCGGAGCTCGCTCCCTACGTGCAGAAGCGGCCTGACAACATTGTCGCTGCGATGGTGGATAGCTGGATTGAAAAGACGACGACGTTGCTCGAGTTTGAGCTCACACTTGCGGAACAGTGCTTTCGCATCAAGTATGAAACGATGGTCGCAGAGCCTTCGCAAACGTTGCCGGCAATGTTTGCAACGCTGGGGTTGGAGTGGGATGAAAAGCTTCTGAAAGAAGTATTTTCGACTCAGCACGATCAGGGATCGGGGGATAGAAAAGTTCTTTTCACGAAGAAGATTAACACTGACTCGGTTGGGCGCGGTTCGACTATCTCCCGTTCATTCATCCCCGACGATCTGCTCGAAAACATGAATCGTTTGCTGGCGCGGCTCGACTACCCGCTGGTTGGAGACGATTGGGATAACGCGCCGTCACCTTATTTGCCGGCGGGAATTGCAGCTGGAATCGCGAAGCAAGAAAGCGAAATAGTTTCGAGCATAGAAGTGATGTTTCGCAACTACGTTCCACAGTTATTGAAGAAAGAAAACGCGTCGCTTGCGGGCGTTAACGGCAAGTGCAAGTTTGAAGTTGGCGATGGTGGTGGAACGTGGATGTTGACGTTGCGAGAGTCGCAGGGCGTGGCAGAAGCTCTGGATGGCGACGCGGATTGCACGGTGCGAATTTCAGCCGCCGATCTGCTTGATCTCGTCAACGGCAGACTCAACAGCATTGCTGCATTCGATCAAGGGAAGATTCACATCCTGGGCGATTACGATCTGGCGAACAAAGTCGGCCGGCTACTCTTCGGTGGGTAAGCAGTGCCACAAAAAGGCACAAAAGGCACAAAAGAAAAATTCCTTTGTTGTTCTTCCGTTGTTAATTCTTTTGTGCCTTTTGTGGCTCAGTTGCAGGACAAACGCAACATAGGAACGAAAATTTTATCGCTATACTTTTGGATTCAAATCAACTGACCCGGCAGAACATGATCACAGCGCGCTATGCATTATCCCTCTCTCCATTCGGTTGAAACGGAGACTAAACTATCTACCCTGATCGATCTCCTACGCTTCAGAAGCCTCAATGAGCCAACGCTCACGGCTTATGGTTTTCTCGCGGACGAAGAGACGTCATCCATCACCTACGGCGAGCTCGATCTGCGCGCGCGCGCCGTTGCCGCCTTGTTACAGAGCAGAGGTTTGCAGCGCGAGCGCGTGCTGTTGCTCTATCCGCCCGGTCTTGACTTCATCACGGCTTTCTTCGGGTGTCTTTACGCAGGCGCCGTTGCGGTTCCTGTGAGCCTGCCGCAAACGAAGCGCGGCCTCGGTCGTTTTCAGGTTATCGCCAGTGACGCGCAAGCGTCCGCCGCGTTAACGACTCGACAGGTGATATCAAGATTCGGACGGCCAGGGATCGAATGGTTAACGTCGGATGATCTTTCGAACGACGAAGCCGCGCAGTGGCGCGAGCCAATGACGAACGGGGACGCGCTCGCTTATCTGCAATACACGTCAGGCTCGACGTCCACGCCTAAAGGCGTGATGGTGACGCATGCCAACGTTCTGGAAAACTCCGCGTACATCCAACACGGATTCGAGCATGGTCCACAAAGCGTATCGCTATCGTGGTTGCCGCATTTTCACGACATGGGTTTGGTTGATGGAATCATTCAACCACTCTACAGCGGTTTTACGGGATTACTCATGTCGCCCGCCGCGCTTTTACAAAATCCGGCGCGTTGGCTACAGGCAATCTCGCGCTATCGCGTGACGCATAGTGGTGGTCCAAATTTCGCTTACGACTTGTGCGTGCGCCGGATCGACGAATCACAACGCGCGTCGCTCGACCTCAGCACCTGGCGCGTTGCATACAACGGTGCAGAACCCGTGCGCTACGAAACGCTGGAAAGATTTGTCGCAGCCTTTGCGCCGTGCGGTTTTCGTCGTGAAGCGTTCTATCCGGCTTACGGACTGGCCGAAGCGACACTGAAAGTCACCGGTGGGCGAAGAGACGCGGGACCAGTCTATTGCACCGTTAACGCGCCCGCGCTGGAGCAGCACCGAATCGTACCAGCAGAGATCGGCGCGCGTGGTGCGCGAACCCTCGTGGGCTGCGGTCGTGCGGCGCTGGGCACCGAGGTCGTGATCGTCAATCCCGAAACTTTGTTGCCTTGTGCGAGTGATGAAGTGGGCGAGGTTTGGGTTTCCGGACCGGGCGTGGCCGTAGGCTATTGGAATCGTCCGGTTGAGACAGAAAGAACTTTCCACCGGAAATTCCTGCGCACGGGTGATCTCGGGTTCATTCGCGATAGTGAGTTGTTCATTACAGGCCGGTTGAAAGACCTGATCATCATCCGTGGCCGCAACCATTATCCCCAGGACATTGAACGTGCGGTGCAGAGTTCTCACTTAGCTCTCAAGCCTGAGGGTGGCGCAGCGTTTTCCATAGAACTCGAGAGCGAAGAGCGTCTGGTTGTTGTTCATGAGATCGACACGCGTTACAAGCACGACGCGCCGGCAATCATTGAAACACTTCGTGAAGCGATTTCAGAGGAGTTTGAAATACAACCGGCGTCGGTAATGCTGATCAGGTCTGGCACGCTTCCAAAAACATCCAGCGGGAAAGTTCGACGTGGCCGGTGTCGCGAGGGCTTTTTAGAAAACAGTTTAAGCGTGATCGCCGAGTGGCGCGCGACAGACGAGCGAAAGAATGTTACGCCTGCTGCGCCTGATGAGTTGAACGCGGAGACTGTTGAGCTATGGCTACAGAAATTATTGACAGCGAGGCTGAACGTTGATGGCCCACTCATCGACGTCCGGCAACCGATCGCCCGCTACGGCATCGACTCTTTGATCGCCCTTGAGTTGACGCATGCAGTCGAAAACAGTCTTCGCGTGAGACTGTCGTCGACGAGCTTTCTGCGAAATCCAACCATAGCAGAACTCGCCGGCGAAATACTCGCCAATGCTGAAACGTCGTCCACGGCAACACAGGTGACGACGATAGACCGGGGCGGCGAGCATCTTTTGTCGCATGGGCAACATGCGCTCTGGGCTATTCAAAACGTCTCACCGGAAAGCACTGCCTATAACGTCTCTCTAGCCGCTCGGATTCGCGGGGAAGTTGATCTGAACGCCTTGCGGCGTGCGTTCGATGTGTTGGTCCAGCGACATTCCATGTTGCGCGCACGTTTTCCTTTCCGCGACGGCGGGCCTGTGTGTTTCATATCGGAGGACGTGAAGATCGATTTTGAAGACGCCGCGGATTGGACTGACGATGCATTGCGCAGCCGTTTAAATGACGAGGCGTGGACCAGTTTCGATCTCGAGAACGGCCCGTTACTGCGCGCTTTACTTTTCAGAAGATCCGCACGCGAGTGCGTGCTGCTGCTCAGCGCTCACCACATCATCGCTGACTTCTGGTCGCTCGGAATTTTGATACGCGAACTTACCTCCTTGTACGAAGCGGAAGTCGAAGGCCGTCCGGCTACTTTGCCTGCGACACGCTCCTATTCAGACTACGTTCGCCACGAGACTACGACGCTCGCAGGCCCCGAAGGTGAGCATGTAAGGAACTATTGGGTAAAGCAATTAGCCGGCGAGTTGCCGGTGCTCGATCTGCCAACTGATCGCGCACGTCCTCCGATCCAGAGCTATCGCGGCGCGTCAGTATTAGCCAGGCTGGACCCACGATTAACGCAGCGGTTGAAGAGACTCGCGTTGAGTCATGAAGCCACTTTGTACATGACATTGCTCGCGGCGTTTCAGGTATTGCTCTATCGATATTCAAACGAGGAAGAGATCCTGATCGGATCGCCGTCATCAGGCCGTGGCTCAGCGGAATTTGCCGGAACAGTCGGCTACTTCGTCAATCCATTGGTGCTGCGAGCGAAGCTTTCAGGGGAGCGATCGTTCTCTGAGCTTCTCGGTGATACGCGCCAGACGACTCTCGCGGCTTTCGAGCACCATGATTATCCGTTCGATCTCTTAGTGAAACAGTTGCAGCCGGAACGCGATCCGGCGCGCTCGCCTCTGTTTCAGACTATGTTTGCATTTCAGCAAGGCGACACGACCTTGAAACTCGGCGACTTGCCGGTGGAATCGATAACGCTGGACCAGCGTGCCGCGCAGTTTGATCTGTCGTTAACAGTGGTTGATGTCGATCCCGGACTCGAAATGTCGTTCGAGTACAACACGGATCTCTTCGACGCATCGACCATCGAACGGCTGGGCGAACATTTTCGGATCCTGCTCGAGAGTATTGTGACCGATCCGTCAGTCAGCCTGGCTGCGCTGCCATTACTCTCGGACGCAACGCGCCGACAAATTTTGTACGGCTGGAACGACACGCGCTCGAACTTTGTGCCGCTCGTCTGCGTGCATGATTCGTTCGCACAGTGTGCAGCTGCCACACCTGAACAGATCGCGATTGTTGCCGGTGAGGAAAGGCTGAGCTATCGCGAATTGAACAAACGCGCCAACCGTTTAGGCCATTACCTGCGCAGGCGCGGCGTTGGACCAGAAGTGCGTGTCGGAATCTGCGTTCAACGTTCGGTGGCAATGCTGACGTGCGTGCTCGGAGTGCTCAAGGCAGGTGGCGTTTATGTGCCGCTCGATCCTGCCTATCCCGAAGAACGTCTGGCCTTCATGCTCAAGGACAGTGGCGCTGCGCTGCTGCTCAACGAACACCTTCTGGAGGTTGATGCTGCGGCGATTGACGCCGAGAGTGATGCCGATCCGGCGCCTTCCGTAACCGTCGACAATCTCGCATACGTCATTTACACCTCAGGCTCGACCGGAATGCCGAAAGGCGTGATGGTCCAACACGGCTCGCTGGCAAACTATATTCGAGCAGCGAGTCTCGCATACGAGATCGTACCTGAAGATCGCATTCTTCAATTCTCGTCGTTCAACTTCGACGCAAGCGTGGAAGAGATCTTCATGAGCCTGACATGCGGCGCGACTCTCGTGCTGCGTGATGGCGAAGTGCCAAAAGCTCCGCCAGAGTTTCTGCAAGAATGCCTGGAAAAGAAGTTGACAGTCCTCGATCTTCCCACCGCCTACTGGCACGAATTAGTCCCTGGCGAACTGAAATTAGAACAAGTCAGGAAGAGGGGCTTGCCCCCGCCCTTTCTTGGATTCGATGAGCGGGGGCAAGCCCCTCTTCCTGACTTGTTCTATTCAGTGGTTCCTGATGATTGGGCTGCAGCCGGCGACGTGCGGTTGGTGATCATCGGCGGAGACAAGGCGCTGCCCGAACGAGTCGAGCAATGGCACAGAAATGTTGGACCACGTGTCCGTCTGGTAAACACCTACGGACCGACGGAAGCAACGATCGTCGCCACGATGTGCGATCTCCAGGACACGACAACGGGTGTACCCATCGGCAGGCCGGTCGCCAACACTGAAACGTATGTTCTCGATCGGCAACTCGAGCCCGTAATGATGGGCGCGCGCGGTGAGTTGTACCTCGGAGGAGCAAACGTTAGTCGTGGCTATCTTGGCGATCCGGGGTTGACTGCGCAGAAGTTCATTCCGGATCCGTTTAGCCGTGTACCCGGCGCGCGCCTCTATCGCACAGGTGATCTGGCGCGGTACCGGCACGATGGACAGATCGAGTTTCTCGGACGCGTTGATCAGCAGGTAAAAATTCGCGGCCATCGAATCGAACCGGCGGAGATCGAGGCCGCATTGTTACGTCACGACGCGGTGCGTGAGGCAGTTGTCATATCTAATGGTGAGCAGCGCCTCAATGCTTACATCGGCCTGCATCCGCTTCATCCGCGGCTAAAAGCCGAATCGTTGCGAAACTTTCTGGTGGATCGTGTGCCGGCATACATGATCCCATCGACTTTCACATTATTGGAAGTGTTGCCGCGTTTGCCGAGCGGGAAGATCGATCGTCGCGCCTTACCACAACCGGCCACGGATCTCCCGGATGTAGACGGATACATTGCCCCACGCAATGCGATCGAACGTTTGCTTTGCGATCTCTGGACGGAAGTTCTCAAGCTCGATCGCGTTGGCATCCACGACAATTTTTTTGAACTTGGAGGCGATTCGATTCTCAGCATTCAGGTGTCAGCGCGGGCTCGTCTCGCCGGAGCGAGAGTATCGCCGAGTCAGATCTTCCAGTATCCCACAGTCGCCGGGTTAGCGGCGATCGCATCGATCACCCGCGCGAGTCACGCCGCGGAGGAAGTGATTACCGGCGAGGTACCGTTGACACCGATTCAGCATTGGTTCTTCGAGCAGAACTTTCCAGCTCCGGATCACTGGAATATGGCCCTGATGCTGAGGACACGCGAGCGGCTCGACCCCGGTTTGTTGGAGCACGCATTCGCACACGTGGTGCAGCATCACGATGCGTTGCGGCTGCGGTTCGTCAACACACCTGACGGTTGGCGGCAATCCATCGCGGCGGTCAGTACTACCTGCGATAGCGGGTGGGTCAGAGTCGAGAGTATCCAACAACGATTGGAGACGCTTGCAGACGAGACACAAACGCAACTCGATCTCGCAAACGGCGAGTTGCTGCGCGCCGTGTTGTTCGAGCCTCGTGACGGACAGCAACGTCTGTTGATTGCCGCACACCACCTTGTTATTGACGGCGTCTCGTGGCGGATACTGTTGGAAGATCTGGCCCGCATTTACCGGCAATTGCAGCGCGGCGACGATGTCACTTTTCCATCGAAGACGACCTCTTTTTTGCGTTGGGCGAAGTTGTTGCAGGAGCATGCACGTTCCGAACAGGCACGCAGCGAACTGGGTTACTGGTCCAAGTTGTCCGCTAAACTCATCAAGCCGCTCCCGTTGGATTTCCCTAACGGACAAAACGTCGAAGCCGATAACCACACCGTGACAATTGCGCTCGACGCCGGTGAGACACGGGCGCTCCTGCGTGATGTCGCACAAGCTTACGGGACACAGATCAACGACGTGTTGTTGACTGCTTTGCTCGACGCTTTTTCGCATTGGACCGGGGAACCTTCCGTCCTGATCGAGCTTGAAGGACACGGACGCGAAGATCTCTTCGAAGACGTAGATCTCTCCCGAACAGTCGGCTGGTTTACCAGCGCGTTTCCCGTTCTGCTGGAAGCAAAGGACCGCTTCTCTCCAGTCGCGGCGTTGCAGTCAGTCAGGCAGCAGTTGCGCAGCATCCCGAGACATGGAATTGGTTATGGGTTGTTGCGTTACCTCAACGACGATGCCGAAGTGGCGCAGCGAATGCGCAGTCTGCCGGAACCGGAAGTCAGCTTTAACTACCTGGGCCAGCTGGACCAGATGCTGAATGATTCAGAGCTCTTCTCCCCGGCGAAAGAATCATGCGGCCGGACTCGCCATCAGAGCGCGCGTCGCAGCCGGTTACTCGAGATCAATGCCCACGTGAGCAACCAGCAGTTGCAGGTCGATTGGAATTACAGCACCGCGCTTCACCAGCAGCACACAGTCGAAAAACTCGCCGGGAATTTTATGGCTGCTTTGCGGTCGATCATCGCTGAACCGCAGACAGCCGTCGAGATTGAAGCGCGCTATCCGCTTTCGCCGCTACAGCAGGGAATGCTCTTTCACAGCGTGTACGCGCCTGATTCGACCATATACATAGGCCAATTGAGTTTCGCGCTCGAAGGCGAGGTCGACGTTAAAGCTTTCACGGAGTCGTGGCGTCGCGCGGTCGCGCGGCATGCAGTCTTACGCACGTCATTCACCTGGGAGAATCTCGACGAACCATTGCAGGCAGTACACCAGCGAGTTGATCTGCCGCTCGAACATCTCGACTGGCGCGAGCTTTCAGACCATAAACGACGACTCGCTTCATTACTTGAAGAAGAGCGACGACGCGGGTTCGACCTGTCTACTGCTCCACTGCTGCGATTGAAGCTCGTCCAACTAAATCATCAGTCGCACCGGCTTATCTGGACGCATCACCATCTGCTGCTCGATGGCTGGTCGATTGCGATCCTGCTCCGCGAGATCTTTTCTGACTATGAGAATTTAACACGCGGCGTGGATGAGCCGCCGCCGCATAGCCGTGAGTATCGCGATTACATCGCGTGGTTGGGCCAACAGAACGTTGCGCGCGCAGAGTCGTTCTGGCGTGCTTACCTCGAGGGCTTTCGCGCGCCGACACCTCTTAGTGTCGATCATGCGCCCGCCGATCCGGCTCGCGAAGCGGATATCCAGCGTTTTCGAATACGACTTTCCCCTTATCGCACCAGCGATTTGAGTGCATTTGCGCGGCGGCATCAGTTGACGCTAAACACGCTCGTCCAGGGCGCGTGGGCCATGCTGCTCGGTCGTTATAGCGGCGAGAAAGACGTGGTCTATGGCGCGACCGTTGCCGGACGACCGGCTAATTTTGCCGGTATCGAACAAATGGTTGGTCTTTTCATCAACACGCTGCCGGTGCGGGTACGACTACCGGCCGAGGCGAGCGTGATCGATTGGCTCAGGCAGATCCAGGCGGATCAGGCGAGCTCGCGTGAGTACGAGCACAGCTCGCTGGTTGAGTTGCAGGCGTTGAGCGCAGTGCCACGCGGTGCGGCGCTCTTTGAGAGCCTGCTCGTGTTTGAAAACTATCCTTTGGATGTGCAGTCGTTCGGGAGTGGCGGGAGCCTGAAGGCGAGTGACGTCTGGTGGTTCGATCAAACCAACTACCCGCTTACGCTTGTTGCCACACCCGGAAACGAGTTGTCTCTCGAGCTCTTCTACGACCAGCATCGTTTTACAAACAAAGTGGTCCAACGGATGCTCGACCACCTGCAGACCATCCTCGAAAGTCTCATCGTCGATCCGTCACGACGTCAGGCCTACGTGCCGATCGTCACTGACGACGAACGATCCGTGCTGCTATCACGGTGGAACGACACACGTAAGGATGGTGCATGGCTGGACCACAGTGTTCACGAACTGTTCGGAGCGCAGGCGCGACGGACACCCGATCGGATCGCGCTGGTGCAGGGCTCGGAGCAACTGACATACGGCGAGCTAAATGGACGCGCGAACCGTCTGGCGCGATGCCTCCTGCGTAACGGAGTTGAAACTGAATCGCGTGTTTGCATCTGCCTCGAGCCCGGGTTCGAGATGGTAATCGCTGTCCTCGCGGTGTTGAAAGCGGGCGCCGCTTATGTGCCACTCGATCCCACGTATCCCGATAGTCGATTGGCTTACATGCTCGATGATTGTGGCGCGCGCGTGTTGTTGACCGAAAGCCGTTTGCTTGATGGTCGGTTGCCGCACGATTCAGTACGCACGATATGTCTTGACGCACAAGACGAAGGGATCATGCATAAAGCATCTGACGATCCGTTGGTGGAAGTGTCCGGCGACAATCTGATCTACGCCATCTATACGTCAGGCTCGACCGGGCGTCCCAAAGGCGCGGGAGTCACGCATCGTGGGTTCGTCAACCTCGTTAATTGGTTTGTTTCCGAGTTTGACCTCACTGAACGTGACCGAGTCTTAATCATCTCGTCATTCAGCTTCGACTTGACGCAGAAAAACCTCTTCGCGCCCTTGACGATTGGTGCAGAACTGCACTTTCCCACTTCGACTCTTTACGACCCGGCGGAAATCGTCAAAACGATCTCGGAAGCGGAGATCACGCTCATCAAC
>DATENQ010000556.1:0-3202 GCA_035275005.1 Pyrinomonadaceae bacterium
TCTTCTACAACAACTTCCCGAATCGGAAATTGCCAGAATCATTTTCGAATACGGCGAAGAACGACACTCACGACGCATCGCCCGTCGCATCGTGGAACGTCGCGAACAAGGGAAGCCGATAACGACCACCACGGAGTTAGCAGACCTTGTGCGACTCGCTGCCGGCGGCCACAAGCGGAACCAGATTCACCCGGCGACACGCACGTTCCAGGCTCTGCGTATCGCCGTCAATCACGAACTCGAAGGGCTGGGAGAGTTTGTCGAATCAGTAGTTGATCTTTTAATCCCCCACGGTCGATTTGTCGGAATTAGTTTTCACTCGCTCGAGGATCGTGTTCTCAAACGCGAGTTGAGAAAACTTTCGGGACACTGTGAATGTCCGCCGCGCTTGCCGGTTTGTGAGTGTGGCGCGCGCAAGGTAGTGGAAGTGTTGACGCGGCGTCCGGTGGTCCCGGGTTCGCGCGAGGTTGAAGAGAACCCGCGCGCGCGCAGTGCGAAGCTTCGAGCGGCGGAAAAAATAGATGATGAAGAGATTTCCTGAGCATCAACCAAACGCAAAGATTCGCCGCAGTCGCGACACGACCGCGCTATCGCGACTGGCGCTGCTGTTGTTTTGTGGCCTGGTACTGGCGGGCGGATTTGTGTTCGCCGCTAAACAACATTTCGCCGCCGTGCAGTATGGCTACGAACACGAAAGCTTACGCACCGAGCGCAAGAAGCTGATCGAAGAGAACCAGCGACTCGCGCTCGAAAAAGAACGCGCCACCGCGCCCGACAAACTCGAGCCCGCCGCGCGTCGATTGGGATTGAAACCGGCACGACCAGGGCAGATCGGAAATCAGCCACGGATTGACACGGATAAACACGGATCAGAACACTCTTTCTGATCTGTGTAATCCGTGTTAATCCGCGGCTAAATAAGCGTCCTCATCACGCTACTCGTTAGGGGGATCAAGTAGGTGATGTTGGCACGCCTCGTTGCCCGATCAAAATCAAGACCGGATGTCTCGCCAGGCCGCGCGCTTTTTGTCGCGGCTTTTATTGGCTTTTGGATGTTCGCAATCAGCGCCAGACTGGTGTACCTCCAGTTCTCGCAATACGAAAATCTCGCTAACCGCGCCCGCCAACAACAGCAGAACGCAATCGAGACGAGTCCGCAACGCGGTGAGCTTCTGGATCGACAAGGACGCCAGCTCGCACGCAGCGTGCAGACAGTCTCGCTGTTTCTCGATCCTGACGGTCTCGACACCGACACGTTGGATCGTAATGCACAGCAACTGGCGCAGACACTCGGTTTGAAACAGGCCGACCTCGCCAAGGAGTTTCGCGAAGCTCACGCGGAGAAACGTAGATTCATCTGGATCGCGAGACGTCTTGACGCCGCTCTCGGCGAGAAGATCGTCGCGATGAAACTTCCCGGTCTACAAACACGACTCGAGCCGAAGCGTTATTACCCGAATGGTCCACTGGCGTCGCACGTGCTCGGATATGTCGGTCTCGATGGCCAAGGTCTCGGTGGTGTCGAACAGTCGTACAACGCGAAGATCTCAGGCGAGCCTGGACGTCTCTTCCTTGAAAAGGACGCCAACGGCAAACCATACGAGAGTTACGAGATCGCTTCAAAGCCCGGCCAGACAGTTGTACTCACGATCGATCAGACGATTCAGTATCTGGCTGAGCAGTCACTACTCGCGGCAGTGCAGCGTTCGAGAGCAAAGTCAGGCAGTGTGATCGTGCTCGATCCACGCAGTGGAGAGATCCTCGCGCTCGCAAACGCGCCGACGTTCGATCCGAACCGAGTGGCCGACGCCAAACCCGAGACCAGATCGAACTGGGCGCTGCAAAATATTTACGAACCGGGATCGACTTTCAAAATCGTCGCCTTTTCAGCCGCGATCGAGAACAAGCTCGCCAAGGTTGACGATCATATTGATTGCCAGATGGGCGCCATCACGGTCGCCGGGCGTGTGATTCACGATCATCATCCTTACGGTTCGTTAACGATTGCTGAAGCGCTCGCGAAGTCGAGCAACGTCGCCGCGATCAAGCTAGGCGTGCGCGTCGGCGACGAAACGATGTACGACTACATCAGGCGTTTCGGTTTTGGTGCAAAGACCGGGATCGAGCTGCCGGGTGAGACGTCGGGCATTCTGAGAAAGGTTGAACGCTGGCAGCCGTCGTCGATCGGTTCGATCGCCATCGGCCAGGAAATCGGTGTGACGCCGGTGCAGATGGTTGCGGCGTTTGGTGCGCTCGCGAATGACGGTATGCGAGTCGCACCACACCTGATTCGCGAAGTACGCAATGCTGAAGGCGCGGTTGTTTATCGGGCGCAACCGGAACAGCGCAGAGTGATCAGTGCCGAAACGGCGGTGGCGTTGCGCGGCATGCTCGAAGGCGTAACGTTGCACGGCACTGCGAAGAAAGCGCAGCTCGATGGTTACTCAGCAGCAGGCAAGACGGGAACGGCGCAAAAGATCGATCCGCGGACAAAAACGTATTCGTCGACGAAGTTTGTCGGTTCGTTTGTCGGCTTCGCTCCGGTGAGCGATCCGCAGGTCGTGATCATCGTCGTGATTGACGAACCTGCCGGCGCTTATCACGGCGGCGACGTCGCTGCTCCGATCTTTCGTGAAGTTGCCGAACAGATCCTGCCGAACCTCGGCGTGATGCCTGACATTGAAACGAGCCCGGTGCCTGAATTGATCGCGCAAGTTAATGACAATCCGGAGCGGGCAGCAAAGATGCGGGAGGAGCAGGCGCAGTCGGAACAGCAGCGGCAAGCCACAATGCCAACCGTGGATAGCAACGCTGGCCGGAGCGGAGAAGTTGTCTACGCTGTAGCGACGAAGAAGGCGATGCTGATGCCTGATCTGCGTGGACGCAGCGTTCGAGATGTCGCCAGGACTTGCGCTCAACTCGGTTTGCAGGTCGAAGCGCGTGGCGAAGGGAAAGTTTTAAAGCAGAATCCTTCGGCCGGCACGGAAGTGAGCACGGGGCAGCTTATCTACGTTGATTTTGGGAGGTTGCAGTAACACCCCGACATGAAAATCTATTGCGAAGATGAAGAAACTCTTGAAGATGACGTAAACTACGGCATTGCTGATTGCAGAAGACGACTACGCAGCCAGCGATCAACCCTCCGGGCACAACATCATCCCCCACAAGAGGAAGAATCGATGGAGTTGGAAGAGGCCGTAAT
>DATENQ010000557.1:0-11182 GCA_035275005.1 Pyrinomonadaceae bacterium
CTGATTCAGATGTCTGTAACACAGACGCGGTTGCTCGCAACGCTATGGCCGCTCGTAACGCAACACCATCCCACCACCACCAACTGCCCATCCGATCTTTTTGTTGAAATAGAGCGAGTAAAGGTTTTGCCTCGTTGTTGAATCTTGACGCATCCACGTCTTGCCTTCGTCGTTACTTCTGAGAATCGCGCCGGTCCGACCGATCACCCAGCCTTCATTGTCGTTGACGAATTGTATGCTCAGCAGAGTAACGTTCAGGTTCGTCGGGACCGCCGTCCAGGTTTCACCGCCGTCAGTCGTTCGCAAGATCGTGCCACGTTCTCCAACAGCCCAGCCGTCTTTGTCGTTGCGAAAATCGATGTGATAAAGCGTGCCGGTAAAGCCGACATTCTGCTTTGTCCAACTCGCGCCGCCGTCACGTGTAAACAGTATTGTTCCACCATCGCCAACAATCCAACCGCGTTTGTCACTGACAAAATCGATGTGTATCAGCTCGAGCCGGCTCGGCGCGCGCTGCCTGCGCCAAGTGTCGCCGCCGTCGTCTGTGTAAACAAGAATGCTGTCGACCACGCGTTCTTTTTTGCTGATCGAACCGACGACCCAGCCTTTCTTCTTGCTCGAAAAACGCACACTGTAAAGTTCAACGTCCGCGCCTTCGAATTCTTCCGGAAGAAAGATCCTGTTTTGCGACCAGTTCGTGCCGTCGCGAGTGACGAAAATCGAGTTTCCGGCTAACAGGAATCCAGCTTCGCTGTCGCGAAAGTAGACGTCGTTTATGGCGGATTTCGTGGGGACATGCTGTGGGCGCCAGGACTGGCCGCTATCCTCGGTATAACTGAGGAAGCCGCCGTCGCCGCCGACCCAGCCTCGTTTGCCATCGAGAAAGTAGACGGTGTTGAGATCGTTTCCGCCGGTGTTGATCTTGAAAGGCACCCAGCCGGCCTGAGCTCGCGCTGAGCTGATCAGGAGCATCAACACACCTGCGGCCGCGGAAAACCGCATTAGCTTTAAGGTTCTAGTACGCATACTGATTTTGTTTCCAGTTTTGTACCTGATCTCACGCAAAGACGCAAAGAAGCAAAGAGAATTCAAGAACTTCTTTGCTTCTTTGCGCCTTTGCGTGAACCTATTGTGAGTGCCTATGGCGCCGTTGCGTTCACTCTGTAGACGCGTCCTTCAAAAACCACTATGACGCGTTCGCCGAGAGCGAAGTAACTTCCGAGTTTCGAATGCTGTTTCAGCAACGCGTAGTAGTCATCGCTGCCAAACACCAAAGCCGTCTCGGGCATTTTTGATTCAACCTTGAATTCCGAATCAGTCCACACGCCGTCGATCAGATAGAACGTCTTACCCTCGACGCGACGCACAGCGTCCTTGCGCGTGATGTCGTTGAGCCTGATGACATCCTGTTGCTCACGCGCGGCCTTGCTCTGCCCAATTGCCTGCTCTCCGACCACAGTAACGACCTGCTGCGCCGCACCTGGCGACGGAGCTTGGGTACCTGGACTCATATTACTAAGACCGCTAAAGCCACCCGTCGCGGCTCTCCGTGCCTGCGGCGTCAAGCCGGTGATTTGCTTCGACGCATCATTTTCCAGAGCCAGATACGACGTGTAAGGGGTCACGATCCCATAGCGAGTTCCCAGGTCCACGATCTCATCGCGCAACTCTTTCTGCTCGCCATTCGAACGCACTTGTTCCATCAACCAGCCAACGCGACGAGTCGCCCATAAGCGTGGCAGATATTCATTCGCATCACTGCGTAACGGAAAACTCAGATTTGAATACGTGTAAGTTCGACTCGCACCGCCGGCCCTGCCGGTCAGTTTCAGTTGCACTGCTTTGAGATCCGCTTCATTGGTGTAACGTCCGATCAGCGTGACCTGCGAACCGCGAAACGCGTCGGGAATACCGCGCGGATACATCAGATCAGTTTGCGCTCCGCCAAAGTCTAGTTGTAGATCGGTGAGCACTGGATAATTCACCTTCGAGAAGAAGTTTGAAACTTTGACTTCGAGATCTTCTTTCGGTTCGACGTAATCCGCGACGCCACCATTTTCAGCGGCGAGTTTGTCCAGCAACGTTGTGTTGACGTCGTAACCGACACCAAAGGTAAACAACCTCACTCCGGGTTTACTCGCCTGGCGCACGTTGTCGATGATCTTCGTAACGTTTGACTCGTCTACAGTCGGCAAGCCGTCCGTCATAAACACGAGCATCTTCGGACGCTCTCGATCTGTTTCGTTGAACTGTCGCAGCGACGCGAGCAGCGACTGGTTGATGTTCGTTCCTCCTACCGGTTTCAACGCTTTCACAAATGCTTCGCCACGCGCGCGGCCTTTCTCGTCCGCGAAAATCAAGCCGGCCTCCATTAAATGCTCTTCACCGGCAAACGAGATGATGTTGAAACGATCCTGCGGGCGCAGAATCCTGACGCCGTAGAGGAGCGCGCTGCGTGCCTTCTCCATCTTTCCTTCTTCCGCCATCGAGCCGGAAGTATCAACTACAAACACGACATCCTTCGCGGAGTATTCCTGGTCGGTCCAATCGTCTTTGGGCGAGATCATCAGCAGGAAGTAACCGTGCTTACCTGCTTCGCGATGCGTCAGCAGCGTGAGACCAAAGTCTTCTTTTGAGATTGTGTAGAAGAGTTGAAAGTCCTGCGGCTCCTTTCCGCTCTCGCTCTCAAACGAAACCACCGATCGTCTATCGCTGCTACGCTTGACGTCGATCGCGTGCGTAGGCGAGTAAACATTTCGCACCGGCTCCCTGCCTTCAACTTCAATGCGTCCGGCGACGGAACCGATCGTGGTCAACTGCCGGCCAGTGCCCAGCGGATAACGATAAGAAACAGTTCCTCCTTCAGCGTGCACGACCTGCGTGTAAGTGATCTCGAGCTTCTTGTCGGAGTGTGCCGGGATGGGAAAGATGCTGGCCTGAAACAAATCCTTACCCGCATACTCCAGCAATCCGGGGTCACGTTGTCGACGCACGATCTCGTCGTAGATGCGTCGTGCTTCTTCACGAGTGCGCACTTCGCCCACTAGCCTTCGATCGCCGTCCCAAATCGCAAACTCAGCTATCGAGGCCGACTCGGGAATCGGAAACAGGTATGTGCCTTCGAGGACAACAGGTGTGTCATTGCGAAATACCTGCTCAACGTGGGTAGTCGCGACTTGTGAACTGATCTTCGTATCGATCTTGATCGACTTGATGGGAAGCGCTCTCGGAAGGACGACCTGCGGCCCGTCCGGGCAGCGACGGCAGGGACCGGGAACGATAACTCCCTGCGCGCTCACGGCGGTCGCGAGGGCGGAACAGACCGAAAACATCAATAAAAGTCGCATTATTGTGGTTCGAAGTTGCATAAAAGTCTCCAATTGGACGTTAAAATCCCTTGCTGGAAGTTAGAACGCCCTCGTCTGCGGTTCTTGCGGTGTGGATCTGCCTAATACAACTCTCGGAGCCGTTTATTGAAGATTACGACTCCGGTGGCGACCAGTGTGATGACAAAGCCGCCGACAGCTAACGTGTGCTGCGGGCCAAAATGGTTTGATGCGGTTCCCGCCAGAATGTTGCCGATAGGCATCGTGCCGACGAAGGAAAGAAGAAACATGCTCATCACCCGACCACGCATCTGATCGATCACGAGCTTTTGCAGAAGCGTGTTGCTGGTGGACAGTGACACGACCAGCGCAAACCCCAAACCGAAGAGGAATAGCAACGACCACTGCAACCGTGAGGACAGTGCGAATCCCATGATGCACACGCCGAAAGCTATTGACCCACCAAGGACAAGCCAGCCCTTTCTTCTGAAGTCGCCGAGATAAGCAACCAGCAGCGCGCCGCAGAAAGCGCCCGCGCCGGCTGTTCCCATCATCAGCGCCAGACCGGTTTCGCCGAGGTGGAAGATGTCGCGCGCGTAAATGGGCACGAGAGTAAAATACGGCGCGCCAAAGAGGCTGTTGATTGAGCACAACAGTAACAACGATAAAACTCGCGGCCGATTTCTAACATAGCGAAATCCCTCGACGAGATCCTGCCAGATAGCGCGTCGATCCTTCATCGAGTGCGCGGGCGCGTTCCCGCTTGTTTTCGGTCGCACCTTCCAAAGTGCGGCAACCACCGCGATGAAGGAAAGTCCATTGGCATAAAAACACCCTGCCAGACCAAACACTCGAAACGCGACACCGGCCAATGCTGGTCCAACCACACGCGATAACTGAAACTGCGTCGAGTTCATCGCGATAGCATTCGCGAGATCTTCGCGACCCACGAGATCGTAAGTCATCGCCAGATACGAAGGACTAGCCAGCGCCATGCAACAACCTGTCACAAAAGAGAAGCCCAACACCATCCAACGATTTACGACGTTGGTGGCAACCAGAGTCGCGAGACTGAGCGCTGTGAGACCGGCAATAACTTGGGTGAAGAGCAACAAGCGTCGCCGATCGATCAGATCCGCGAAGACGCCGCCGAGTAGCGTGAAAATGACTGCCGGCGACGTGGCCATGAATGCGTCGAGTCCTAACCAGAAAGGCGAGTCGGTCAACTTCAGCACGAGCCAGCCCTGTGCGACCGCCTGCATCCAGGTGCCGATATTGGAGAGAAACGCGCCGGTCCAGAAAAGACGATAATCGCGATGTGAGAGCGCGCGGAACATTCCGCTACGGCGGGTGACGGTCTTAACATCGGCTACCGGAGCAATCTCGGTCGGCATGAAGTCATAGTCTTAACACTGATCGAGGCCACAAAAGAAGCACAAAAAGAGCCCGCCATAGTAAGAACAGGGTAGAAGGATTAGAGACGTCTCTCTGTGCGGCGAAGATTTTTCACGCAAAGGCGCAAAGAGGCAAAGCGCTGCCGCGTTCCTAACGGTTTTGTTTGCACCTTTTGCGCCTTTGCGTGAAAAAGGTTGTATCTACCTTTTGCGGCGCCAGGAGGAGAGGGAGACGCCGGTGGCGCCACGGCGTTCGGCTACGATTTCGGCGAGGATGGCGACGGCTACTTCTTCCGGAGTTACGGCTCCAATGTCGAGACCGATGGGCGCGTGAATGTTTCGTAGTTGCGCGTCGGGAATTCCGGCCTCGCGCAACCGTTCGATAACGATCGACGTGCGGCGCTTGCTTCCGATCAAACCAACGTAATCCGGATTAGCACGCACAACAGCCTGCATGCACTGCTCGTCTTCGTTGTGACCTCTCGTCACCACCGCAACTGAAACTCCCCGACCATTCCCAACCGCGTCCCGCACGGCCGAGCTCCAATCGTCAGTCAGCACCAGTTCGATCTGTTTCTCGGAAAACCGTTCACGCTTAACAAACTCAGCGCGGTCGTCAATCAAAGTCGTTTGATAACCGGCGAAAGCCGCAAGTCGCGCCAGCGAGGCACCGACGTGCCCGGCGCCACAAACAACCAAACGCGGAGCCGGTTGCACACGTTCGAACAACAGAGATGTCTCGCGAGCAGAAGAAAAGTCCGGAGCAAAGTCACCGACGCTGAACATCCGTGTCTCATCATGCGAGGAAAGAAAGCGTGCCGCCTGCTGCACTACAATCGAATCCAAAGACGCATCACCGAGACTTCCAACCGTGGCGCTGTCTTTCTGGATCAGCAGCTTGGAACCGATAATTCCCGGTCCACTAACTTTAGTAACCACCAGAGCGATTTCACCTCGCTCCAGTAACTGCTCAATCAGCTTTGTAATCGATTTCACTTCGAAGACAGTTTCGACTTATCGAGACCAACTACGGAAGCGGCTCGCCGCACGAGCCATAGTGGTCCAACTAACAGGTAGACGGGGTTCCGAAAGAAGGCGGGTTGATTTCCTTCGATGGCGTGTCCAACAAACTGAAGAATCCAGCCGGCAATAAACAACACCAACGCCCAGCGCCAGTTAAAAAAGAAAAGCGGTAACGACACGACAATCATCGGAATGCCGATGCTGTGCGAAAGCCTGTTCAGCGGATGCTGATGTTTCGCTTTGTAGTTGGCGAGAAAATCCTGCGACATCAGTTCAACACTTCAACGAAAATATCCATGGTGCCGCCGCAAACCATTCCTTCTTCGCTCGCTTCATCCGCGGTCAACGAGAAGTGGTGCAGCTGCGACTCACCCGAACGCATGGCTGTTTTCGCCTCGGCCCAGACCTCAGCCTCGATGCAACCGCCACCGACCGTTCCCGCAACTTCTCCGTTTTGGAAGAAAAGCATTTTCGCTCCACGTTGCTGCGGCGTCGAGCCACGGGTGTGAGCGACGGTGGCAACTACAACGCGTTCGCCACGTTCGGAAGCTTCGTTAATCATGCGATAAAGATCGCGTTGTGGAATGGTCGACATACCCTTGTCCGTCTAAAATTGCTGTTAAGTCTACGCCACCAGTATTAAACTACAAAGCATCATTTCAGGCTTGTCGCAAATGACTTTGTAATGTAAAGTAACACGCCGTCCGTTTCGCACATCTGAGGGCATTATGAACCAGCAGGCAATCCAGCCGAGGCCCACCTTCACTGAAAAGTTCAATTTGGTTGCGGGCGTAATCCTGCCCGCGATCGCTATCACGGTCGAAGCCAGCACACACGTCAGCGCGTCGGTCTTCTTCGATCCGATTCCGACCGCCTGGCACCTGGCGCTCGTGATTCTAATGCCATTGGCCCAACTCCATGTTTGGTTCACGATTCGTCGCGGCACTCCGGACCGCCTCATGCTGGCCGGCTTCGCTAACGCAGCCGTCATCGGCATCTCGCTCTTTTATTCCATTTGCTACCTGCCATTCGCGCCCGTGGCAGTGCTAACGATATTGATAGTTGTGGGCCTGTTGCCATTGGCTCCCTTCCTGTCATTGATTGCGGCAATCACGATGCGACAGCAACTAAGCCGCATGGCGGCCACAGCTCCGCGGAAGAATTTTGCGCTCGGGACTAAGGGATTGCTAACAGGTTTGGGCGTCACGGTCGTCGCCATCGGCATGATGGAACTTCCGGCAACGTTAACGCGCTACGGTCTACAGATGGCCGCCTCTTCCTCAGCTCAAACCAGGACGAGGGGAATTCGCTTTCTGCGTACCTACGGCAGCCAGGATCAACTGCTCAAGAGTTGTTACAACCAAACTCGGAACACGACCGACATCCTTGGCGATCTATTCTCCACAGAAAATCCGGTAAGTATCGACGAAGCTCGAAAGATCTATTACCGGGTGACGGGTGAAACCTTCGACATGTCGTTTCCTCCGCGGCGGGTTGCCGGCCGTGTGATACCACAACAGGTATTCGACTACACGAACGATCAGCACGGTACGAGAATCGGAGGAAAACTCAAAGGTCTCTGGCTGGCCAATTCTAAACTCGAAGGAACGATCGATAGCGATGGGGGCGTGGGCTATCTCGAGTGGACACTCACATT
Organism: Pyrinomonadaceae bacterium; assembly: GCA_035275005.1. Taxonomy (GTDB): domain Bacteria; phylum Acidobacteriota; class Blastocatellia; order Pyrinomonadales; family Pyrinomonadaceae; genus PSRF01. Next base: position 7,401 of record DATENQ010000557.1, read on the forward strand.
CCAAAACGATTCTGAACGGCCGAAAGAGGCGCGTGCCGAAATCCAATTACCACCGGGCGCCGTTGTCACTCGCGTGACTCAGTGGGACGAAGACAGAGAAATTGAAGCGGTGTTTGGTAACCGTCAGAAGGTTCGAGAGGAAGCTCAGGTCAGCTACATACGCGAACCCGTTATGGTCACAACCGCGGGTCGCGATCGCATCCTCGTCCAGAGTCTCGTAAACGATGAATTGAAATTTCGCCTCGGCATCACTGTGCCGCTGTTTTTGGAATCAAGAAGCAGCGTGCGATTGCTGCTGCCACATTTCGAAGGACGAAATTTCCGTATTCCGGAGATCGTGAATCATAAGATCTGGTTTGAGTCCGCGCGGCCAATAGCCACTGAATACGGCGGACTCTATTACGGTCAGATGCCCGACGAGAAGTTTATACTGGGTGGCCAAATCACGGATGAAGATCTCTCGAGACCCGAAAGATCGCTTTTGATCTCCAGGCTCGATCGTGACACCGGAACATGGAGTCGTAACCCGCTCGATCCCGAAGGCTCTGTTGTTAAGCAGTGGATCGAAGAGCGCACGCCGGCTCATTTGCGCCGTATCGTTCTCGTCGTCGACACGTCGGCGTCAATGGCCGATTTGGAGCCTGAGATAAATGCCGCGCTCGGAGCGCTGCCGCGCGGAATTGATTTGAAACTTGTTCTCGCCGACGCTGATGAGCTGCCTGAGACGGAGCACAAAGACTCGGTGGGAACAGACCTTGAAGGCATTTCCGCGCTGCTCGCAACGGCGACGTTCACCGGCGGAGCAGATAACGCACCGGCGCTGCGTAAGGCGTGGGACCTGGCCGCCGAAGCTCCCGGCAACAACGCGATAGTCTGGATTCATAACCCACAACTCGTACAGCTTGATTCAGTAACAGAACTAAAAAGACGCTGGCAGAGTCGTCCGTATGGACCACTGCTTTATTCCGTGCAGACGAGCAAAGGCTCGGATGAGGTCGTGCAAAGTCTTGATGGAATCAATGAAGTCAAATCAGTGATCCGCATGGGCACACTACGCGCGGATCTCGAACGACTATTCAGACAACTCTCAGGCCAGATCAAGACGTTTGAGTTCGTCAGGTCTGTAAAACATGCTGAACTGCCGGAAGACACAGAAGGATATAAAACGTCAGACTCGCTCGCTAAGCTATGGGCCAATGACGAGGTCTTGCGGCTTTTGGATGCAAGAGAGGAGTCGTCGTTTGGCACTGCCAGCCAGTTGGCGATGCGTTATCAACTCCTGACTTCCGTAACCGATGCAGCCATTCGGGACGGTAACAAGCGATCCAAAATTGCTGATACCGCGCCAATCAGTTACGACATCACATCCAGTGATAGGCTTGAATTTGAAACTCTATTTCTGGGTGCTGTGCTTCTTGTGATCGCTTTGATCGGCATGAGATATCGCCAGGTAGGTGGCGGCAGTTTCACCGTACGTAGTTAATCTTAACAGCGGGGGCGAGCCCCTCTTCCTGACTTGTTCTTTTTCGAGGGCGTCTTGAGGTAAGAACAAGTCAGGAAGAGGGGCTTTCCCCCGCTGCAGAGGGAATGTAGATAGTTCTTGCTAAAAATTATGAAAAAAGTTGCTTCATCCACGATCCTGCTGTTGCTAATGACTGGCAGCGTGTTTGCGCAAACCGCTCCTGACGCAGCCGAGTTAACCAAACTGTTGAACGACTTCCTGGCGGGAGCGTCGCGCAATGACCCTGCCGTTCACGAGCGGTTTTGGGCTGACGACTTGATCTACACGCGTTCAGCGGGCCGTCGAGTGAACAAAGCTGAAATTTTGCACGACATGCGGAATGAGCCCGCGCACAAGCCGACTGATCCGAAAACGATCTACACCGCCGAGGACATTCGCATTCAGCAGTACGGCGACACCGCAGTCGTAGCTTTTCGTTTGGTCGCAACTACTGAAACATCCGAGACCAGGCACGTCGCAAACCTGCTCAACAGTGGCACGTTCGTGAAGCGAAATGGAAAGTGGCAGGTGGTGAACTGGCAATCAACGCGCATGCCTTACGCTGAAGCAGATATCAAGTCTGGAGCCGAAGCAGTCGACCTTCTGATTTTTGACTCGATGCGTAAAGCCGACGTCGACAAGCTCACCGAACTCACCGATCCAAACTTTATCTGGATACAGGGCGGGAGCGAATTAAATCGTCAACAGACGCTTGACGGTGTGCGTGCGGGAAAGTTGAAGTACGGAAAGTCAGAAAGGCCGAGTGTCTCAGTCTACGGCGGTGGTGACACGGTCGTCGTTCGCGGTTCCTTAGCATCTCCCACCGCAACTCGTTACACCTTAACCCTGAGCAACCAAATCGGAGGCTGGAAAGCCGTCGCCCTCCACACGACGAACTAACAAGTTAGAGTTCAGCATTCAGGCTGGGTTCTTTGACAGCAAGCTGAGGCTTGAACTCTAAACGCTTATTTTGTGTTTTTTGTGCCTTTTTGCGGCGACATCAAGGCTTGCGTGGCTTTTCCTTTGAGTCGGTCGCGGCCGGCTCGGCATCCAGTTGGTCGCGGAGTTGACTGACTTTCGCTCGCAACAGATCCACTTCCGCATCCGCATTCGAAACCGCAGTTTCCAAACGCGCTTTGCTGCTTTCAACGAGCTTCAACTGAGCCTGGACTCTCGATTTCTCACCTTCGAGCTGTTTCTTCCGAGCGTCACGAGTCGCTTCAGGACGCGTGCTTCCATAACCAGCCGTCGCGCTCTCGATATTCTCCGGTCTTAAAGCAAAATCAATCTGCTCCAACGTCGCTTCGAAATTCGCAATCTTCGCCTGAACGTCTATCAACTGCGACCGCAACTGCTCAGCCCGCTGTTCCGCCCGAGTCAAACGCTCCATCTCACGCTGATAGCGATCGTCCTCCTGCTGCTTCGATAGCTTCTCATTCAGTTTGTTCACCTGGTTCGTGAGCGTGGTGATGGTCTGTTGTATGCTCTCCTGCTCGGGTGAAGCCGCCGGCTTTGCCGTTTTAGTTTCAGTAGACGACGTGGGTTCCTGTGCTTCCGGATCATCAGTGCTGATGATCTTCACGTCGCCTGTCGTCGTTTCAGTTTGTGCCGATTCCGGAGGCGCGATTGGCGGATTTGTAATTACAGGCCGGGGTGCTGCCGGCGTAGCTCGCCTCGTGCGCTTTTTCCTGCGCGTCTGTGCCTCGCCCTCAACCAGGCAGAAGCTCACGATCAGGCAAAAGGCCACGAGCAACTTGATGTAACTACGAATCCTGCTAGGCATTGTGGTGCTCCTTTTCGAGGCTGGCTCCTAAGATACCCCGCTATCCAGATGCCATCAAGTTCTATCCAGATGCTTCACGCTTTCACGAGCACCGCCGAACACTGTTCCAAAACTTTACGCCCGCCGCGCAATCACTTCATAAAGCGCGTTTTTGAAGAACAAACGCTTCAATCGATCACCCGCGTGCCTGGGCGGTTGCTGGCGCGCACGCGCCCGTGCCTCATCGACATTGCTCTTCGCGCTCAAAATCTGTAGCGGCAAGTTTTGAAACAAATCTTCAGCAGCTTCGAGCGTCAGGTGTGTCGTGTGGTCAGCAAACGGACCGATTTCAAGCGGTATGCCGACCGCTCTCCAGCTCGCATGCACGCCCGCCGCGATTGCATACACGCGATGATGAACGTTTACCGTGAAATAGAGTAAGCCGCCGGGCACGAGAATCCGCGCCAGTTCACTGACAATCCGTTTCGGCGACTCCGCATGATCGACGACGTTATCGCA
>DATENQ010000558.1:0-3222 GCA_035275005.1 Pyrinomonadaceae bacterium
GGCGGCAACAGCGTCCCTTCCTCTAGCTCCCCACGCGCAATCAGGGTCTTAATCTCATCCACCAACTGCTGATAGAGCGGGCGCGCATCTCGTTCATCAACCGTAACGAACATATTGTCTAGTGCACGTATACACCAGACAATCTCAGTGTGTCCAGTAGGAATTTACTGTCTTAATGCTTTGGTGGTTAGCAGAATTGCAGTTTCAACCACGGAGTCCAGTGTGGGAGCAAAGCTTACCGTGTCGCCGATGATGAAGAGATTTGGGAGGAACGTGCTAAACGATGCCGGCGTGCCGCCGTCGACACCTAAAACCATCCCGAGCTTGCGGCGTGTTTGGTCGTAGTAGGTGCGTGGGTTTGCCGTTTCGATGATCTCAATGTTGCTGCCGAGCTCCGGAAGCGCCGCGTGCAATCGTTTCCAGAACTGCTCCAGCGCCTGCTGGTCCCACTCCTCGTAATCCTCTTCGCTAGTTTGATAGGCAAACCAAAAATCGATTTCAGTGCGACACGTGAATGTCACCGGGCGTTTGCCCTGAGGCGCCCTTTGAGTAGAGGAAACTGCCATCGTGAACTCGCCCTCGCCGTCTTTTACGAGCATGCGTTCACCGGGCAAGCGCGATACGGCCGGTTCGTCCATGCTTGCATAAACGATATAGATTCCCGCGCCTCGCAATGTGTTCAGGTGTTTCTTGATTTCGGGTGGTGTGCGGTTGAGGCCGACCAGTTTGCCGTAGGTGTCCCAAACCGTAAGGTTGCTGATAATCGCCCTTTTGGCAAAAACTCTCTCGCCGCTCAACAGATCGACTCCGTTAGCGCGACCCGCTTCGTCATACGAGAGTCGCAGTACCGGACTGTTCAAACGAACTTTACCGCCACTCCGTTTGATCGACTCAGCAAGACGCTCCGCGAGACTCGCTGGACCGCCGGAGATTGAAAACAGATCTTCTCGGTCGATCGCGACGTCACCGCCGTCAGCTGAACGCATGACGTAAGGTGAAGCGAGCAACGACGTTGCCGGCGGATCAACCGGTAGCCGTGCGAACACCTTTTCATAGACGCCACCGGGCCCTAACGACGTGTACAAACCCATGCCCGGTTCGAAGTCATGACCGGAAAACTCCACTCGTGCAATACACCCGCCGACCTGCGATTGTCGCTCCAGCAGGCAGACGTTCATGCCGCGCGCGGACAGCAGCGCCGCCACGGTAAGTCCCCCAATACCGCTTCCCACAACGACTACGTCGTACATGAACTAAGAAGATTACTTAATCAGGTCTTTATCCATGAAGCCGCTCAGCACTATCAGCACTGATTGAATTCCATTGAAGACGAGATGGATGATGAATGAAGGAAGCAACTTGCCTGTTACGGCACGGGCTATAGTGAGAGTAAAGCTCAAAGCCGTGATAACCAGGATCACCCCAATGTTAGTTCTATACTGCCAGACGTGAACGCCCGCAAATAGCAACGACACGACAGCGACCGCAAAAGCGGGTCCGGTCACTTTTTCTACTGCCGGATAGAGCACGCCCCTGTAAATCACCTCTTCAACCAACGGCGCGGTAACGACGGCAACCAGCGCGGTGGCGACGCGCGTGTACATGGAACTCTCGATCAGCAAGTCCAGATCGGTCTTGCTACCGCCCCAGATAGTCGTCACTCCCAGGGCGATGCCGTAGAGTCCCAACGCAACCAGAATACTGAATATCGTCACGCGTGAGGGACGCCCCGGCCATTCCCATCCGATCGCTTTCCAAAAAGGTCGCCGCCCGCCTTCGGTGACCATAAACCACGTAAAAGCGAGCGTAATCAGGTGTGTGGGTAGAATGCCGACCACAGAATAGAAGATCAGCCATTTGTCTTGTGTTAGTGCTTCGGGAGTAAGTACTGAAGGACCGACTGTATACAGTTTATAGATTACGTAAGGCAGTATCGCCACCAAAGGCATAAACAACAGCAGCAGGATACTGACGACCCAGATTCCGATTGCCTTTATGACATCCAGAAAACGCGGCCAACGAACGTTTGTTACTAAACTGCGCTCCGGCTCACCCGCGTCGTGCGTGGGTACGGGTGCTTCGCCATGCTCTTCGGGGAGCGGCGTCAGCTGTTGTTGCGAAGATTCTTCGGTAATCACTCAGACGAGTTTAGGTGGTTGCCATGCCACGGTCAATCCGCAGATTACACAGAAGATTTATTGAATATGCGTAATCTGTGGATTCAGACGGCGGGATATTCGGTCTCCAACAGCGGCGATCCCACGCGCGGAGCGGCGAGCATGAGACCGATGATTGTCTTTGCATCCTCGATCTCGCCGCTGGTGATCATCTCGAGCGCTTCGGCGATTGGCAGGCGCACGACGTCGATTATCTCGTCGTCTTCCAGCGCCTGCTCTCCTTCCGAAAGTTCGGTTGCCAGGTACACCCACATCTTCTCTTCGCAGAAACCAGGAGACACAAAAAACTCAGAAAGTTTTTCGAGCCGTGCAGCGTCGAGCCCGAGTTCTTCTTTCAGCTCACGTGCGGCGCCAATCTCCGGCCGTTCGCCTTTCGCGAGCGTTCCCGCCGGAACTTCCAGAAGATAACGAACGGCGGGGTGGCGATACTGCCTGACGAGAGCCACGGTGCCGTCGTCAAAGACGGGCACGATCACGGCGCTGCCGTTGTGATGGACCACTTCGCGTTGATATGTCAGCTCACCTTCACTCACAGTATCGACGGTGACGTTGATGACGCGGCCTTCGAAAACTTTTTGACTACTCAGAATTTTTGGCAACTCTCGCTGTGGCGTGCTCATATCGTTTTTCCTACTTGATGATCAGCGGACGCAGCTCGCCGGCGAGATAGAGCGAACCGGCGATACAGATCAACCCTTCAGGCGGCGTGTTTGCTTGAGCGATGCGTAGTGCTTCGGCGCTCGACTCACTTGTCCAAACCGTTCCGCGGGCAAAGCGATCTGCTACCGGTTTTAGAATATCGATCGTAGCGCTGCGCGGGTTGTCGACCGTAGTCAGCACAATCACGTCCGCACTCGGAAACAGAATCTCACCAATTCGATCGAGTTGCTTATCACGCATTGCGCCAAAAACCAACGTCAGCGGACGGGGCGCGAACTCGTCGAGATAAGCTCTCAAAGACTCGGCGCCGGCGGGGTTGTGCGCGCCGTCGATCAAGACCGGAGGGTTGTGCGGGATTAACTCAAGCCTGCCGGCGTGGTTTGCG
>DATENQ010000559.1:0-8461 GCA_035275005.1 Pyrinomonadaceae bacterium
GGGGTGCTCGCGTTGTTGCTCGCGTGTATCGGACTCTACGGAGTGATGTCTTACGGCGTGGCGCGACGCACGAACGAGATCGGAATACGCATGGCGCTCGGTGCGCGCGGTGTCAGCGTGCTGTGGCTGGTGTTGCGTGAAGCGTTGGTGCTTGTGGTGATCGGGTTGGCGGTGGGGTTGTTCGCGTCACGGCTGCTGACGAAGGCAGCAGCGTCGTTGTTGTACGAGTTGAAGCCTACTGATCCGCTGACGATTACGCTGGCGACGTTGTTGCTCGCGGGGGTGGCGCTGCTTGCGGGATATCTGCCTGCGCGGCGTGCATCGCGCGTTGATCCGATGGTAGCGCTAAGAGAGGAGTAAAAGATCTTTCACGCAAAGACGCAAAGGCGCAAAGCGCTACCGCGTTTCTAAGGGTTTTCTTTGCGCCTTTGCGCGAGAAAGATTTTCTACGGTTACAACATGCTTACAGACTTACGATATAGCATTAGGAGCTTGCTGAAGCGGCCGGGGTTCACGGCGATCGTGGTGATCTCGCTCGCGCTCGGTATTGGTGTGAATGCGGCGCTCTTTACTGTCTTCAACCTCTTCCTGCGACCGAAGCCGGTGAGGGAGCCGGAGACGATCGTGCGTCTCGGGCTCGAAGGCAGCCAGGGTGGCGATCTCTTTTCATTTCCGCAATACACCTATCTTCGCGATCAGAACCAGTCGTTCGCCGCGATGGTCGCGGTGTTTGAACACGAGAAATTCCTGCTCGGTGAAAATAAACCCAACGCTGAGCTTGAAGAGCTCCTGGGAAATTTCGTCTCGGACAATTACTTCGAAGTGTTCGGCAGCGGCCACACGCACATTGGGCGCTACTTCACATCCGAACAGAACAGCGTGCCTGGCCGCGATGCCGTCGTTGTCCTTAGTCACCGTTTCTGGCAACGCCGGTTTGGCAGCGATCCTCAGGTCGTCGGACGCAGTCTTCTATTAAATGGCAAACCTTTCACTGTAATCGGCGTGACTGATCCGGCGTTTGTCGGACTGCGGTATGAAATGCCGGACATCTGGCTGCCGCTGGCGATGCGCGGCGCGATGCCGACGGTCTACTTCGAAGACATTTCTCCGGAAAAACGAGACTGGTACAGCGGGCGCGATTTTGAGTGGCTCACGTTACACGCGCGTCTCAAACCCGGCAAGACCGCGGCTGAAGTGGGCAGCGAGATGAATGTGTTGTTGGGCCAACTGGACACCGGGGAGCGGGATGGGCCAAAGAAGGCGATCGTCGTCGAGCCGATCAACGACATCAAAGTTGAAACCGGAATTTGGGCAGGCATGGCGATGGTCCTCGGCGCCACGGGGCTCGTACTGCTGATCGTCTGTTTCAATATCGCAAACATGCAGCTCGCGCGCGCGATCTCGCGACAGAAAGAGATTGGCGTGCGTCTTTGCCTGGGCGCGAGCCGGTGGCGTTTAGTGCGCCAACTCCTCACCGAGAGCCTTTTGCTCGCCGTTGTTGGTGGTATTGCCGGTGTGTTCCTCGCGTGGTGGAGCTTGAATCTGTTTCTCACCCTGGTGCTCATGCGTTATGGCGGCGCCGACATGATGCGAATCGCGCTCGATCTCTCACCCGACGCGCACGTCCTGGCGTTCTCATTTGTTCTCGCGGTGTTGAGTGGTCTCGCGTTTGGCCTCGTGCCCGCATTACGCGCGACCCGTCCTGATTTGATTGGCGTAATTAAGTCGGAGAGTGCGAATGCGACGGGACTATCGGGTCGCTCACGACTCAGCGGCGCGCTCGTCGTCGCGCAGGTCGCGATCTGTTTTGTATTGCTGATTCCCGCGGGACTGATGCTGCGCAGCGTGCAGCGAGTGTTGGTAACCGACCCCGGCTTCGAAGTGAAGAACCTGCTTTCGGTCGGTTACAGCCTGGAGCTGAGCGGTTACGACGCGGAGCGCGCCAAAGTCTTTCAACAACAGCTCATGGCGCGACTCGCTGTGTTGCCGGGTGTGCAGAGCGTCAGTCTCGATCGTGAGTTCAACGGTCGCGCGGTGGTCACGCTGCTGGACAAGACTGGTAATGGTCCAACACAGTTTTCCCGTGTGCCCGTCGAAGGAATTCCGGCGACCTATCTCGACACTATCGGCACGCCGCTCGCCCTCGGGCGTGGGTTTACTACGGATGAAGTTGATGCGAGGGCGCCGGTCGTGATCGTCAGTGAATCGACCGCGCGAAATTTCTGGCCGGGTGAGAGCGCGCTCGGCAAGACGTTGCGCATGGAAGCGCCACTCCGCGACGGCGGCACGGAAATGATCGTCCCGTCGGCACAGGTGATCGGTATCGCGCGTGACAATCAGATCTATCAAGCCGGTCAAACGCCGCCATCCTTCGTCTATGTCCCCGGCGTCACACCGGGAGCGATCGACACGGCACTGCTGGTGCGCACTTCTACGGATGCCGCGGCGTTGAAAGATTTGGCGCGCCGTGAAGCTTACGCACTCGAGCCTGTGCTGCGACTTTTTGTCCGCACTTTCGAAGAGGACACCGCGAGAAACGGCAACTTGCTGGCGGTTCGTGCTGCATCGCATGGCGCGACTTCTCTGGGGGTATTGGCATTGCTGCTCGCGAGCGTCGGGATCTACGGAGTGACGGCGTGGTCGGTGGTCCAACGCACGCGCGAGATCGGCATTCGCATGGCGCTCGGCGCGCAGGGACATAACGTGCTGGCGATGGTGTTGCGACAGGGAATGAAGCTCGTCTTGATTGGGATCGCGATAGGACTGCCGGCATCACTCGCAGCCGCGCGTTTGTTGGACAGTATGCTGTTTGGGTTGAGCGCGATTGATGTGCTCCCGATCGGAGTCGTGACGGCGTTGCTGATGGGCGTGACGCTCGTGGCGTGTTATCTACCGGCCCGACGCGCCACACGTGTCGATCCGTTAGAAACCTTGAGATACGAATGAAGCCACGGATTAACACGGATACACACAGATAATAAAAATCTGTGTAAATCCGTGAAATCCGTGGCTGATATGGATGGAACTATGAATACCTTACTTCAGGATATTCGTTTCGGACTGCGCATGCTGCTCAAGTCTCCGAGCGTCAGCATCGTTGCCACTATCGCGCTTGCGCTTGGGATTGGGGCAAACACTGCGATCTTCAGCGTTGTGAATGCGGTGCTGTTGCGGCCCTTGCCGTTTCCGGAGCCAGAGTCGCTCGTGTCGCTATATGAAAGCGACACTCAGCATGCGAGTTGGCTATGGGGATCACATTCGTATCCGAATTTCATGGACATGCGCGCGCAGAATACGACGCTTGAACGCGTCTCTTCGTTTCGCAGCGCCAGCTTCGTCATGACCGGCCGCGGCGAGCCCGCACGCCTCCAGGGCCTGGTGGCGACGGCGGATCTTTTCCCGCTACTCGGCGTGGCGCCGGTGCTGGGCCGCACATTTCATCCGGACGAAGACAAGCCATCAACGACGCGCGTCGCGATTCTCAGTCACGCACTCTTCCAGAAACGCTTCAACTCCGATCCGTCAATTGTGAATCAAGCCATCACTCTCGACGGCCTCAGCTTCGTCGTAGTTGGCGTGATGCCGCCATCGTTCGAGTTTCCGATTCAGAACGATCCGGTCGAAGTATGGACCACGATTTCCGGCGATGCTTCCGGTAACTCACCCGTGACGGCTGCGCGTGGCGCGCACTTCCTGAACGTGATCGGCCGCCTGAAGCCCGGCGTTACGCCCGAACAAGCGCAAGCTGAGCTCACTGCGATCGGCGCTCGCCTCGAGCAACAGTATCCCGATACGAACACGCATAAGAGCATCCATCTCGTCTCAGCGCTGACGGCACTCGTCGACGACGTTCGCCCCGCGCTGCTGATAATGCTCGGCGCCGTCGCCTGCGTTTTGCTGATCGCCTGCGCTAATGTTGCCAACCTGCTGCTCGCACGAGCTACGAGCCGTCATAAAGAGATGGCGATTCGCACTGCACTCGGCGCCAGCCGCATGCGCGTGATTCGCCAGTTGCTGACTGAGAGTGTGATGCTGTCGATACTGGGCGGAGCGGTCGGTTTGCTGCTGGCGGTGTGGTGGTCCGATCTGCTGGTTGCACTCGGCAAAGAAGACATTCCGCGTGCGGTCCACGTTGGCCTCGACTGGCGCGTGTTGGGATTCACACTCGGCCTTTCGCTCCTCACCGGGCTGATATTCGGACTGGCGCCCGCGTTTCATTCCTCGAAGAGTGAGCTGGTGGAATCGTTGAAAGAAGGCGGGCGTGGCACGAGCGAAGGAGCGCGTCGCAATCGTGTTCGCAACATGCTGGTGGTGACTGAACTCGCGATCGCCGTGATGCTGCTCGTCGGTGCGGGATTGTTGATCAAGAGTCTGTGGCGTTTGCGAAACGTGAACAGTGGTCTGCAAGCGCAGAACGTTCTCACGTTCAACCTGGGCCTGCCCGATATCAAATACAACAGGGACCGGCAGACGCAGTTTTTCATCGATCTAAAGAGCCGTCTCGAATCGATGCCCGGAGTGCAATCGGCGAGCACGATATACCCGCTGCCATTGAGCGGGAATCACTACAGTATTTCGTTCGAGATCGACGGACGGCCAATGCCACCGAAGGATCATCCTAACGCGGACTTCTTCACCACCGGCACCGGCTATTTCCGCACGATGGGCATTCCCATAATCAAGGGTCGCGACTTTAATGATCGCGACAAACATGGCTCACCGCCGGTGATCATCATCACGGAGACGTTTGCGAAGCAGTATTTTCCGAACGAAGATCCCATCGGAAAACGTATCAAACCCGGAATCAATACATACGAGGGCGAAGACTCGGTAATGCGGGAAGTTGTGGGCGTGGCCGGCAACGTCAGGAACAGCAGCCTGAACAGGGAAGCAAGAGCTGCTTACTACGTGCCGCACACGCAGGTGCCGTTTAGCGACATGGTGGCGGTGGTGAAAACGGTAGGCGAGCCGCACAGTCTGATTTCTGGAGTAACGAAGGAAGTGGCGGCGATGGACGCGGACATTCCGTTGTTTGGCGTGAAGACCATGGAGGAGTACTTGTCGACGTCAGTTGCGGCGCCGCGGTTCAACACTACGCTGCTTTCGATCTTTGCGGCAGTGGCGTTGGTACTGACAGTCGTCGGGTTGTACGGCGTGATGAGTTATTCGGTGGCGCAACGCACGAACGAGATCGGAATACGCCTGGCGCTCGGCGCGCAGCCTCGGGACGTGTTGCTGATGATCGTCAAACAGGGATCGACGCTCATCCTCTTGGGGCTTGGGATCGGGTTGTTGGGAGCGTACCTGGCGACCAAATTGATCGCGAGCTTGTTGTTTGGCGTAACGGCAAAAGATCCGTTCACATTTGCGGCGGTGGCGGCGGCGCTCGCGCTGGTCGGATTGATGGCTTGTTACATCCCGGCGTTGCGCGCCACGAAGGTCGATCCGATGGAAGCGCTGCGTTGTGAGTAAAGTCCTCTGCGGCCCTCTGCGTATCTCTGCGGCCTTTGCGTTGAATAGCCATTTAACGCAGAGATACGCAGAGATACGCAGAGATACGCAGAGAAGAACTAGAGGTGCGAAATGACAACAATGCTGGCTGATATTCGCTTTGGCGTGCGGATGCTTTTGAAGAGTCCGATGGTGACGATCATCGCGCTGCTGGCGCTCACGCTCGGGATCGGCGCGACCACCGCGATCTTCAGCGTGGTCAACGCGGTGTTGCTGCGCAGCTTTCCTTACAAGGATCCGGAACGACTGGTGCTCGTCTGGGAAAAGAGACAGGGTGGCCGCACGGACCAGAACGTGATCAACCTCGGCAACTTTTACGACTGGAAAGATCAGAACCAGGTTTTCAGTGACATGGCCGCGTTCTTCGATCGCAGCCTCAACCTCACCAGCGACGGTGAACCGGAAGAAGTTCCGGGCCAGCTCGCTACGACGAACCTCTTCTCGGTGCTTGGGACCAACGCTGTTCTCGGTCGAACGTTTGTCGCCGAAGACGGGCGCGAAGGACAACCGCGCGTCATCGTGATCAGCCATGGCCTGTGGCTGCGACGGTTCGGCGGCGACAAGAACATCATCGGACGACAGATCATTATCAACGAACAGCCCAACACGATCGTCGGCGTAATGCCGCCAAACTTTGGCTGGCACATTCGAAAAGGAACGCAGGCATCCAAGCCCGCCGACATCTGGATACCGTGGCAAATCACAAACGACATGCGACTCCGGCGCGGGCGATTCGCTTCAGCCGTCGCGCGTGTGAAGCCGGGCGTTCCGATGGACCAGGTGCAGCAGGAAATGAACACGATCGCCGCGCGTCTCGCGCAGCAGTATCCGGAGTTCAATACGACCTGGGGCGTCAACGTCGTTCCTTTGCGCACGCAGATGACCGGAGCGATCAGGCGTCCGCTGTTGATTCTGTTGGGCGCGGTTGCAGTTGTGCTTCTGATTGCCTGCGCGAACGTTGCTAATCTGTTGCTGGCGCGCGCGAGTGCGAGAAGAAAAGAGATCGCCGTGCGCGCCGGTCTTGGTGCGAGCCGTTGGCGCATTGCGCGACAGTTGTTGACTGAGAGCGTGATCCTGGCGCTGATTGGCGGCGCGCTTGGTGTATTGGTCGCGTCGGTTGGGACGAAGGCGCTCGTGTCGTTGAGCCCGCCGGCGCTGATAGATCTCAAGAGTGTAACCGTTAATCTGACCGTGCTGGCATTCGCACTTGGTCTATCGGTCTTCACCGCGATCGTGTTTGGACTTGTTCCCGCCCTCGAAGCGACGCGCTTCGATCTGCAAGGCTCACTTAAAGAGGGTGGCAAGAGCGTCGGCGGCAGTACCGGCAGTCATCGTCTGCGCAGTGCGTTTGTCGTGGTGCAGGTGGCGCTGGCCCTCGTGTTGTTAGTTGGCGCCGGTCTGCTGGTCAAGAGTTTCCAACGGCTTCAGTCAGTTGATACCGGATTCAACGCAAACAATCTGCTCACGATGCGCGTGAGTCTTTTGCAGGGCAAGTACCCGACTGACGAGAAACGCATCGAGTTCTTCAGAAGCGCAATCGAACAGATCAAAGCAGTACCCGGCGTTGAATCGGTCGGCGCGATCAATACACCGCCGTTTACCGGTCTTTATTCCGGTACGACTGTCGACGTCGATGGACAGAAGCCGCCTCCCGGTCAGGAATTGAAGACCGGCGTTTGCGTGACTGACGCGAACTACTTTCAAACGATGCAGATTCCGTTGAAGCGTGGACGGTTCTTTACCGAGCAGGAAGCGACCGAGATGCATCACGTGGTGCTGGTGAACGAGACCTTTGTGCGGCAGAACCTCGGCGGCGCGGATCCGATCGGCAGACTGCTCACGATTTACATGAAAGACGACAACGTGCCGAGCGAGATCATCGGCGTTGTCGCGGACCACAAACATCTCGGCCTCGATACGGCGGTAGAGCCGGTGGCTTACTGGCCGCATCCGGAGCTGGTCTATCCCGGCATGACGTTCATGGTGCGAACGAGCGGTGATGCGAGCGCGGTGGCGCCTGCGGCACGCAACGTTATTAACTCGATCGATCCGCAACAACCGATCGGCGAAGTCAGCACGATGGAGAATTTGCTCGCGACGTCGGTGGCGCGCGCGCGATTCAGCGCCTCGTTGTTGACTGTGTTTTCGTTCGTGGCCATGGTCATGGCCGCGGTCGGGATCTATGGCGTGATGTCGTACTCCGTTTTGCAGCGCACACACGAGATCGGCGTGCGCATGGCGCTCGGCGCGCAGCGTTTCGACGTGCTGAAGCTCGTGGTGAAGCAGGGAATCGTGCTCGGCGCGATCGGAATTGTGGGCGGACTGGTTTTGTCGTTTTTAGCAACACGACTGATCACTTCGTTGCTCTTTGAAGTGACCGCTACAGATACCTTGACGTTTGTGATTGTTTCGCTGGTGTTGTTCCTCGTGACGTTGATTGCGTGTTACGTGCCGGCGCGGCGCGCAACGCGGGTCGATCCGTTGAAGGCACTCAGGTACGAGTGATTGTGAAAGTCGTAAATACAGAGCTGCAACGTGTTTGGACGTTTGATCCGGTGTATACGACTGTCGAGTTTGCGATCAGGAACCTTTGGTACACGGTTAAGGGACGCTTTGGAGTTGTTGAAGGGGTCATCGTTTTGGACGAAGGAGACATTAGCCGCTCGACAGTGACGGCGACTATCAAGACCGACACCATCGATACGCGAAATAAAAAACGTGACGCGCATTTGCTGTTGCGCGAGTTTCTAGACGTCGAGAAATTTCCAAAGATTGAATTCAAAAGCACGGGGGTGCGTCGCGGCAAGGATCGAGATTCTTTGGACGTCGACGGCATGCTGATCTTCAAAGACAAGATCGTTCCGGTTGCGCTGGCGGTGAACGTCATGGATCGGAGTCGATCGCCGAGCGGCCAGGAATGGGTTTACTACAGCGCCACCACCGAGCTCGA